>NZ_JAVJZI010000143.1:0-50691 GCF_040223135.1 Coleofasciculus sp. G3-WIS-01 | reverse complement strand
CAATGGACATTTCTTTCCTTTGTGGACATAAGTGTAACCGTCAGCTTTCCAGATTAGCTCGAAATACTTCCAGTTGATGCTTTGCAGTTTTCCTTTAACTGTAGTCAAGTCAAAGACCCGACCGGCTCTCACTGTCACTCGCCCAACATCTGTTCCTTGATTTTTCCCGGTGGGGACAATGGCGCGGACAATATCGCCTGTCTTAAATCCATGAAACTCTTTGGTGCGAGTTCTAACGCTATGACTGCCATTTTTCTTCTGACGCGGGAAGCCAAATTTATTGATTTGTGCCATTTGCCGATTCCCATGTCCTGTTGCCTTGATCACCAAGGGATTAATGTTTCGAGTGATTAAATTTTCTGGGGTTGATTGTCCTACGCTTGCAGCATCCAGCCAATGGGTTTTCGGTAAACCTAAACGGGTACGATTAAACTTTGTCCTGCCACCTGTCCCTGTTTCAACTGGTAAACCTGTAGCCATTAACTGGCGATACAACTTCCATCGGGTAGAATTGACGGCAGCCGCATCCAATTGGGGACGTTTGGCTTGAGCTAATATTCGTTGGAGAACATCCGGTTTCTTCTTGAGAAACTGCTCTACAGATTGGGTTCCTTTTTTTAGGTTACATGACTCACAAGCTAGACATAGGTTAGAAACCCGGTTGCTGCCGCCCTTGGATTTGGGGTGGATGTGTTCAACTTGCAAAGGAACGTCAGAGGCTCCACAGTAAGCGCATTGGCGATTCCACTTAGTTAGCAGATACTCCCGGACTTCGTAACCAAACAGCTCTCCCTGCTGATACTCGATACCAGCTATTTCCGGGTTATTGAGTCGCTGAGTATCGAACCGTACCAGTTCCATTGAAATAAAAGAAATTGGAGCCAACTTTCTCAACCGATTTACCCAAGTTAGAGTAGTGTCTACCCGATGTTGGAGACTAGGAGCCAACCAACCGATGGGACGGAAGCGGTTGAATCGAGGCTTGCGGTATCGAGTATGACGGTTCCGGCGTCCCCGGCGAATAGCACGACGGCTCTCTAGAGTTGCCTTTATTGCCAATCCGCGATGGCTCAACTCAGCCGCAAATACGACTCGCAGACCTTCTAAGATGGCGAGTCCAGTTACTTGGGAACCGGGGTCAATTTTCAATCGATGTTCTTTCACAACAGGATTTTTCACCTCCTGCTTTAAGATGATGGTGAAGGGATACCGCTTCCACACGGCTGCTCTGCCAGAGGAAAGCAGTAGTCTGGCTTTGGCGGGATGACAAGTATTTAGTGGCTCCAAGTTTTGATTGATTACGAAAACTCGCATAATGCGAAACTCCTATTACTAGGGTAAATTGTGCCTCGTCAATGTTATTAAGGCTTGTTGTGCCTAAGTCACTGGTTATACCTAAATCACCTGTTTAAACCTAGACGGCTTTTAAACTATGAGCTGGCAAGCACCCATAGATTCCATGACCCCAATAACGTAGCGTTTGCTGAGACTGGCTATCCATCAATGGAATGATCGTGTTGTCCACGGTTGTCCAGTGTTAGGCGGATAGCGATGATTCAACCCATACCTCCATTCTCTGTTGTATCAGGATACCGTCCCCAGGCTGAAGACACCAGTGTAGAAACAGATAAGCTGACGTTTCACTTGCTCCGACAACAAACACCAGGCGAACGGTTGAAAATGGCAGCATCGCTGACAAAGAGTGCCCGCAAGCTCTCATTGTGTTCTCTTCGCCAACAATTTGCACATCTTTCCCCAACCCAGTTCGCCCAAAAAATTGCCAGAGCATGGTTACAAGAACATTGTCCTGCTAATTACATTCCCACCATCAAGTCAGAAATGTGGATTCAGGATTCGGTACAGTTAGCGGTTAAACTTCATCCCATTTTTACCGCATTGTCCATTCCCTATTACATCACGGGTGGAATAGCAGCAATCGCTTACGGTGAACCCCGCACAACACAGGATTTAGATTTGGTAATCGGGATTTCTCCGACTGATATTGATCGCCTTACCGACGCCCTCAGCGAGTGTGGTTTTTCTGTGCCTAGCGTTGTAAAATTGGGTCGGATGAAAACCCTACAAATTACCGATATGGAGAGCATTAGCCGTGCTGATTTGCTGATAACCGGAACAGAGGAATTTGATCGCCTGAAGTTTGATCGCCGACGGGTGATTGAGTTTGAAGACACGATGCTTTATTTTGCTTCTCCTGAAGATGTTATTTTAAGTAAACTAAGATGGAGACAGAGTTCAGGTTCGGAAAAACAATGGCGTGATGTCTTGGGAGTTCTAAAGGTACAAGGGGAACAACTTGATTTTGATTATTTATGGGAGTGGGCTGAAAATCTGGGTTTAGCACTCGACCTAGACAGAGCCTTTACCGAAGCTGGCTTGTTTGGTTTTTGAGCTTCAGTGGTTCCCTGATTTTTTTCTTTCTTTTTAGAGCGCGATCGCATCCGAGGAGGAAGTATTACCAGCCATAAGCTGCACTCAAAATAATCGGACAAATTATTGTACAATTGCCATTAATTCCCTAACCGTCTCTGTACAACCCTTACCGATAAGATGATTGACGAAACTCTAAGCAAAGAACGCCAGTTTCATGATACCTGGGCAGCCGCCATTGATGTCGATGGTATTCGCGTGGCTGAATATTTTGAAGCCTGTACTGCTCCCGAAAACCGATTTATTCTGCAACAACTCGGCGATATTCACGGTAAACGTCTCTTAGACTTAGGCTGTGGTGCGGGTGAAAATAGCGTTTACTTTGCCCAAAAAGGAGCGAATTGTGTAGCCGCCGACTATTCACCCGGAATGGTAGAGGTGGCGCTAAAATTAGCGGTGGCTAACGGCGTTAAAATTGAGGGGCATACAGCGAATGCTATGGCATTGGATTTTGCCGATAATACGTTTGATATTGTTTATGCCTCCAATTTATTGCACCATATTCCCGATCCCAAAATCGCGCTACGGGAAATGCACCGTATCCTAAAACCCGGAGGAAAAGCCTGTTTTTGGGACCCGCTGAAACATAATCCTGTGATTAATGTCTATCGGCGTATGGCGACTGAGGTGCGTACTGATGATGAAATGCCGTTGGATATTAATATTATCAAGGTGGTTAAGTCTCTGTTTTCCCAAACAACCTATGATACCTTTTGGCTGGCAAGCCTTTGGATTTTCTTGCGCTTCTATTTAATTGAAAAGGTTAATCCCAATAAAGAACGTTACTGGAAAAAGATTATTATTGAACATGAACGATTAAGTCCGACTTATCGGCAGTTGGAGATAATCGATCAGAGTCTGAAAAAGATTCCTTTGATGAAGCGGTTGGCGTGGAATATCGCTGTTGTAGCGACTAAATAGAGTCTGCTGAAAAATTGTATGTTTGACCCTTCGATTAGACTCAGGGCAAGCTTTTAATAATATTGGTTAAGACGCGATCGCGACTTCCTGGGTAAAACTTTCTGGGGGTATTCTGGAAAAGAATAGCTCACGAGACTCTTGCCTAACGAAACCTGCCATCACCGCTTGCTGCAAATGAATGAATGCTTTCAAGTCTTCTGTGCCATATTCCCTAGACAGAAGCTGGCGCAGTTGATTTTCAGATTCCGTGGTTAAATAACCCGTTAATAGCGCTTGTTGAGTAATCTCACAAATTAGATTCATGCCTTCTTGTCCTCCTTTAGGTATCTGTTGAAGATAAGCTGGAATTGTATCACCAACTGTATCTAAATCTATGATGGCACTGCCATGGCAACCCAGGATTGCTACCGAAAAAGACGTAATCCTTAAGGGTTTGTTTCAAGGGTTTACCAATACAACCCACGTTCTTGATGAAAGATTAAATTTAATTACACAAATGCTTGACTTAGTTGACAAATGCCTAAGGTTTATAGTTAGTAAGTTAGCTAAATCCTTCCAGTTTGGGTATCCTTCTGAAGAAAGAATTAATCTAAATTAGCTTTAACCCAAAGGCGGGGGATGGGCAGAACCTAACCTAAGAACCAGTTCCCCTCCACGCGATCGCTTCGGGTGCGTCCAGAATTGATATGGCTGTGAAAGGCGTTGCCTGGTATAGTTAATGGCAAAAACTAAAACGATAGAATCATTATCTATTCCTGCTACCATGAAGTCTTACCTTGCCGCTGCTGTGCAAATGACAAGCCTGCCTGACCTAGAGAAGAATCTGGTTGAGGCAGAAACACTGATTGAACTGGCGGTGCGCCAAGGCGCCCAGCTAATTACCTTACCGGAAAACTTCTCATTCCTTGGTAAAGAAGAAGACAAAGTGGCACAAGCTCACGCGATCGCCCTCCAGAGTGAAAAGTTCCTCAAAACCATGGCACAGCGATTCCAAGTCACTCTGTTGGGGGGAGGATTTCCTGTGCCTGTGGACAATACAAAAGTTTACAACACCGCCTTACTCATCGATCCCAATGGGGTCGAACTGATGCGTTATCAAAAAGTCCACTTATTCGATGTGAATGTCCCCGATGGCAACACCTATCAAGAATCGAGTACGGTAATGGCTGGGGATCAACTGCCATCGGTTTGTTACTCCGAAACACTGGGCAACTTGGGAGTATCGGTGTGCTATGATGTTCGCTTCCCAGAACTTTACCGTCATTTAGCTGATAAAGGGGCGGACATTTTGTTTGTTCCGGCTGCTTTCACTGCGTATACGGGAAAAGATCATTGGCAAGTCCTACTCCAAGCACGAGCCATTGAAAACACCTGTTATGTGATTGCACCCGCTCAAACGGGACGTCATTACGCGATGCGTAAAACCCACGGTCATGCCATGATTGTTGACCCTTGGGGGGTGATTTTAGCCGATGCAGGCGATAAACCCGGTGTCGCGATCGCAGAAATTAATCCGACTCGCCTCTCCCAAGTTCGTCGCCAGATGCCATCTCTAGAACATCGGGTTTTTATTTGATTAGTCACTGGTCATTTGTCATTTGTCCTTGGTCATTTGTCCTTTATTTTTTGGATGTGTGACCACAGAGGGATTAGACCACTAGTTTTGCCGTAAAAAATTGTTAAGTCTAAATTTACAACATAAAACCTATGGATGCTACAGAAATTCGGTCGCGTTATGCCGCAGGTGAAAGAAATTTTCGCAGTGTCAATCTAATTGGTGCTGACCTAAACCAAGCTGACCTGAGTTATTGTGACTTGAGCGGTGCTAACCTGAGCGAGGCTAATTTGCAGGGTGCCAATCTCACCGGTGCGGATCTAATTTTTACCAGCCTCAGCGATGCGGATTTGAGGGGTGCGAACCTGAGTGAGGCAAACTTGATTGGCGCCAAGTTGGGTGTTGCCAACTTGAGTGAGGCAAACCTGATCGGTGCCAACTTAATTAGTGCCGAACTCAGTGGTGCTAACCTCAAGAGCGCCAGCCTGAGTCGCGCTTATCTGAGTGATGCGAGTTTAATTAAAGTTAACCTGAGCGACGCTAACTTAAGCGGTGCTAATCTAAGTATTACCAATCTCATTGGAGCCGATCTCAGTGGTGCTAACCTAATTAGTGCTGATCTCAATGGGGCTAACTTGATTGAAGCCAATCTTAGTGGTGCCAATTTAAGTGAAGCCAAATTGTATCGAGCCAACCTAGCTCATGCCAAGCTAAATGGAGCATTATTGTGCCATGCAGATCTGCGCGACGCCAACTTAGCTAGCGCGGATTTGACCGATGCCAATCTAGATCAAGCTAAGCTAGAAGGAACCCTGATCAGTTTGACTGGAGATTCCCAAACCAGTTCCGTGAGATAGGATTCCGGTATCCTCTGGTTCGTGCTAGAACCTAGCATTGGGAAAAGCTAGTTCAAGCTGAATTCCCAAGACACAAAACCTACCTACACCTATGGATGCAAACGAATTTCGGTCACGTTATGCAGCAGGAGAGCGAAATTTTCAGAATGTTGACCTGCGTGATGCCGACTTGCGTGATGCTGACTTGCGCGATGCTGACTTACGGGGGGCTGACCTCATGGGTGCTGACCTACGTAATGCTGACCTCAGTGATGCTAACTTACGAGATGCCAAACTGATTGGAGCGGATCTCAGTAAAGCTGACTTGATTATTGCCACGCTCAGTAATGCCGATCTCAGAGATGCTAACCTCAAAGATGCGAATTTAATTGGCAGCAAACTTGGCGTTGCTAACCTGCGGTATGCCAATCTCAATGGCGCTAACTTGAGTGGGGCTGAACTGAGTTGTGCGGATATGAGTCATAGCAGCCTGATGATTGCTTACCTGAGCGGCGCTAACCTGATCAAAGCGAATTTGAGTGATGCTGATCTCACAGGCGCTAATCTCAGTATCACCAACATGATTGGAGTCAATCTCACCAATGCTAACCTGAGTGGGGTTAACTTGAGTGGCGCGAACCTGATTGAAGCCAATCTCACACAAGCTAAGTTAAATGGAGCGAATTTAGGTCGGTCTAATTTAGCCTATGCCAAGCTAACTGCGGCGATTTTAAAAAATGCTGATTTAAGCGACGCAAATTTAGCTGGGACAGACTTGACAAATGTCCAACTTGATAGTACCAAACTAGAAGGAACAATTCTTGAGGTCACATCTTTAAACTTAGTTGAATGAATTGGATAGTTCTCCCCGCAACTGTAGAGACGTTGCATGCAACGTCTCTACAGAATTATTTTGTCCGACTACTTATGGCGAGTACAGCGCAACTACAAACCTAGCACCTATTCCAACTCATCAGGATCAACCCCTAACTCCCGCAATCGTGCAGCCAAGCGTTCCGCCCGTTCCTGTGCTGTAACTGCTTCCTCCTCCGGCGTTAAAATTAATTCTCCCTCAAGCGTCATCCACCGCAACCACAGACGGTTAATCCCCCGAAAACTCCCCTGCCATAGTCCTAAACTTAACTCTAACTCCGGCACCAATAACCGATTATCAATGAGGTTCACTGGTGCGTAATGACCCCCGACTAAATGAAACGCCTGTAGTTCATTGGTATAACGACTAAAAACAACTGAGTAAGGAATCCGTAAAATCTGCTCATACACTTGCCACTTTGTCGGCGGATTTCCGGGGGTTTGCACTTTGCGCCCCAAATCTTCTTCTTGTGTACCGGGCGATAATAATTCCACCACCACAAATGGATTCACCTCTTCTTGCCAAACCACATAACTTAAGCGTAAATCCCGCCCTTCATACAACCGAGGTACACCCACCACTCCAAACCAATCCGGACGCTTGTACCACTGTGGATGGGTAACACTATAGTAAAGATTCAGATCACAAGCAGAAAATACCAACTCCGGATTCCAGTTAGCGGGTTGAAATGTGAGAAACAGCAGTAGCGGTTGTAAAAAATGAAACTCGTCGGGCAATCCAGGTTCCTCCGGGTTATCACTCGGTAAATCATACATCGTCGGTAGGGTTTGCCGAGGTGAAAGGGGTGGATCAGATTGAGCTGGAAGCTGAACCATGAGGATTGATCGTGGTTTTCTTTTAGGGATTAGTTTTAGGGTAGCTAATTATGAAAAAACAATCGACGAATGACAAATGACGAATGACAAAAAACACTTTCATTCCCCTTGGTGGTTAAGTAATGGTCTGGCGATGACCCTGCACCTGGCGTTTAGAGCCTCCCGTGATTGGGAAGCGACGATTCCCTACCCAGAACCCCCCTATCGGGAGAAAATTTTTCGCGGCGCGGACAATGTACCGATTTTTGGGATTGTCGCAATTCCAGAATGTGCTAAAGGTACGATTGTGGGAACTTATGGAATTACTGGGGATTTGGATAACCAATGGTTTCTAAGACTGTTGGGGCGTAAAGCCTTTGCTCAAGGCTATGCGGTGGTGCTATTTGACTGGCGAGCCCATGGAAAAACAGCACTGTTGTCACCAACGTTAACCTCAGATGGTTTGTACGAGGGTGATGATTTTGTTCTAATCGCGGCGCAATCAAAAGCCATGGGATGTCCCGCCCCATTTTGGTTTACAGGCTATTCACTGGGCGGACAATTAGCGCTTTGGGGGATTAAATCAGCCCTTGCGATCGCACGTTTGCCAGAGGCGGTAGGATTAGAGGAGTCAGAGATTGGCGGTGGTGCGGTTATTTGTCCCAGTCTGGATTCTAACCGTTCTCTGAGGTATCTGTTAAACCATCCTTGGGGGCGGTATTTAGAACAAGCTGTCGCCCGCACCTTGAAAAAACTCGCATGGCGTCTCTACCAGGCTCATCCCCAAGACATTGATCCAGAAGCGATTAAACGGGCGAACAGTATTTGGGGATTTGATCATGAGCTAGTAATTAAGCGATTAGGCTTTTCCTCTGTGGAAGAGTACTATGATGCCAGTAGTGGACTGCATATTTTACCTCACCTGCACAAACCGACGCTGATTCTTTATGCCGCCGATGATCCGATGTTTGACCCCACAATTATTCCCGACTTGCAAGAAATTTGTGCTGATAATCCGGCGATTGACTTAAGGGTGACAAAACAGGGCGGTCATGTAGGCTATATTAGTTCTCGTGCTTGTCAGCGAGACTATCAAGATCCTGACTGCTGGTGGGCGTGGAATCGAGTGCTTGAATGGTGCGATCGCGAAACCAAAGTGTAGAGACGCGCCATGGCGCGTCTTGTGTCGGGGCGGGTTTTACGCCTATCATTTCTCACCTCATCTAGATGGAACTCGCACCCGCCCCGACTAAGTTTTAACCTTTGACCCTGCGACTACACCCAAGGCATAATTTTGACTGATTTAGGCTTCATAATGTTCACCCGTAACCTTACCCCGAAACACGATGTATTGATAGATGTTGTATGCCAACATAATCGGAATCAGAACACCGATAAAGATGATCATGAAAACCAGCGCACTGGGGTCAGCCGCTGCTTCATAAATGGTGATCTGAGTGGGAATGATGTAGGGAAATACAACCAAGGCTAACCCAATAAACGTCAGTAAAAAAAGTAGAATCGTCCAAACTAATGGCGTTCTCTCCTCATGTCGATTTAGACTTCTCAGGAGTAGCCAAATCAGCGTAATTCCCAGTAGGGGTATGGCGGCGAAGATATAAATTTGGGGTTGAGCAAATAGACGCGATCGCGCATACTCATAAAAGATAGGCGTGGTAATCGTAATCACAATCGCGCCAATTAGCGTGGTGATTGCGGCAATTCTAGCGGTTTTGTAATGGGTGGCTTGTAACTCTCCCTCTGTTTTCAGAACCAAATAGGTTGAGCCAATTAACACATACCCTTGAATTAACGTTAATGCCACGATAACAGATTGCCAAGTTAGCCAATCCCAAGTCCCGCCAATAAAATGACCCGCTTCATCAACCGTAATACCCGATAGTACCGCCCCCAAGGCAAATCCTTGACCCAGTGCAGCGCAGAAACTGCCGGCACCAAAGGCTAAATTCCAGAAGAATTTACGATTAGCTTGTTCGCGAAACTCAAACGCCACCGCCCGGAAGATAAACCCAAAAACCATAAATAAAATTGGGATGTACAAGGCAGTTAAAATCGTGCCGTAGGCTAAGGGAAATGCCCCAAACAAACCCCCTCCCATAATCACCAGCCAGGTTTCGTTAGCATCCCAAACATTACCCAAACTGGTCATTAAAATACCACGGCGTTCCTCAGTTGAAGAAGTAACCGATAAAATGCCAACCCCTAAATCAAATCCATCCAGCATCACGTAGAGGAAGAGAAATAGGGCTAAAATGGCAAACCAGACTTGGGGCAGAAAATAGGATAGTGTCTCCATACAATCTCCTACTGTTGCGCTTCTAGTGGGCGTTCATCGGGAATAAACTGTCCCGGATCAGTGTTGATACCTTCTTGAGTTTCAGAACTGGGTAAAGGGAGGTTGAAATTGGGACCTCGGCGGATAATTCGGCTACCAAAAAACAAAGCGGCACAAAATAACAGGATATAAACCCCACTGAAACTAAGTAACGACGTTAAAACATTACTGGCTGGGACATTAGACACGGCGTCTACGGTGCGGATTTGCCCGTACACTGTCCATGGCTGTCGTCCTACACAGCGAACAATCCAACCGGATTCTACAGCAATATAGCCGAGGGGCGCGGCAAAAATCCAGGCAAACAGAAGCAGACGTTGCTGGGTAATGTTTTCCGGTGAAAGCTTACCGCGTAGCCATTGTAGTAGACTCAACAGCATTAATCCGGCGAAGAAGAAGCCAATGGCAATCATGATCCGGAAGGAATAGTAGATTAACCCTAATAGATGGGGACGATTTTCAGGTTTCCACTCCTTCAATCCCAATACAGGTTCAGGTAATTCTTTTTGAAATTCCAGGATATATCCCAAGGCGTTAGGAACTTTAATTTCCCAATCATTTTGTTCGGCGGTTTCATTGGGGAATGCCAAAAGACTCCAATCTGCGGCAACTCCGGCGGGTATGGTTTCCCACTGCGCTTCCATCGCCGCTAGTTTTGAAGGCTGATAACGATACACTTGTTCGCCACTTAAATGCCCAATATAGATCTGTAACGGTGCCACTGCGATCGCAACGGCTAAGACAATTTTCAATGATTTAGAAAAGAAGGCTTGATGACGTTGGTTGAGAATGTACCAAGCGCTAATCCCACCAATCACAAACAACGATGTTTCTAGGGTGGCAAAAAACATGTGTAGAACGCTGTTCATCATGAAGGGATTGAAAATTGCCTGAAAATAATCACTGACAACAAACTTGCCATCGATAAATTCTCCACCCGATGGGGTTTGCATCCAGGAATTGGCAGCTAAAATCCAGAACGTGGATAAGTTAGCACCGAACGCTACAAGGATAGTCGCAACGTAGTGCATGATCGGATGAACACGCTGCCAACCAAACACCATAATCCCTAAAAATGCTGCTTCTAGCATGAACGCCATCGATGCTTCAAAGCCGAGAATGCTGCCAAAAAAATTACCAACAGCCTCCGAAAAGGATGCCCAGTTAGTGCCAAACTGAAATTCCATCGGCACACCAGTGGCGACGCCAATGCCAAAGTTGAGGACATACAGCTTTGACCAAAAGCGAGCATGGTAATAATAATCCGGATGGCGCGTCTTCAACCATATTCCTTCCACAATCACCAGGTAAATACCCATACCTGTGGTGAGAATGGGCCAAAGTATATGAAAAATAGCCGTCACTGCAAATTGCAGGCGTGACAGCACTACGGTATCAGACAAAAATTCCATGACTTTCCTTTACATTAAGACCTGAACAAGGTTTGGTCACAATTGACTAGAAAACTCGATCAGGCTCATGAGCCGATTCGTTCTTATCCTAACCTGCTGAAACCGTGACGGCGAGTGGCATATCCTCCCTCAGGGCATTCTTTTTTTTAGGGGGTAAGGGCTGTCGTTTAAGTTGAATGGCACACTCCTTACGGTTGGTGGGCAATGCCCACCCTACTACACTGGCAAAGTTAAAACGGTGGTCAAGTATTTTCAAGGAGACCTTATGAGAGTAGCGATTCAAAAAAATTTTACCCACAACTTTAAGCTTGCCAGTGTACTACAGTATAAGCGATTTCAAAATGCTTATTTCAGTGCCATTCCGCTTAAGTTTAAAACCAATAAAACAGGATAACCACAGGATTTGGCGTCCTTAGCGCGGTAACGTTTCCTGTGCTATATCCCCCAAGTTAAATAAGAATGGCACACTACTCTTGGAATCACCACCCATGACCAAAACTTTCGGCATTTGCGCCCCACCTTGTTTCCAGGCTTCGATGGCTTCTTTTTGCAGAACCAGTGGTCCGCCTTGCTCTCTCAGGGTTTCTGCCAATAGTCGTTGGGCTTCGGCTCTACCCTTGGCGCGATTGATGTCCGCTTGGGCTTGTTGTTCGGCTTCCCGGGCAACGTAAACAGCACGTTGCGCCCGTTGTTCAGCGATTTGTTTTTCCTCAACCGCCTTGGAGAACTCTGGGGAGAAGTTTAGGTCAACCACGCTGGTATCTAGGACGATGATGCCATACTTTTCTAACCGTTCATTCAAAGCATTATCAAAGTCTTGTTTAAGTTCAGTGCGTTTGGTGATTGCTTCTTCTACCGTTCGCCTCGCCGCTGCAACTTTGAACGATTCCTGAGTTTGAGGGGCGATAATTTTTGAGACGATATTCTGCAATGTGCCTTGTGTGCGTCGGATCGTAACCACCTGTGTCGGATCAAGGCGGAAGTTAATCGCAAAGCTAGCTGATAGATCCTGAAGATCCTTAGTAGAACTCTGGGCAGGAACTTCAAATTTTTGCACGGTTACATCATATACGTCCACCACTGAGATTAAAGGCGGCTTGATATGGATACCTTCTAGTAAGGCTCCATCTCTGGCTTTACCCAAGATGCTGATCACCCCGGCTTGACCTGGGTTGATGATCACAAAGGAGCTAAAGCTAAGGAGAATCAAGGCTGCTGCAATAATCCCTCCCACTAAAGCTTGCCAATTCTGTGAATTCTGATACTTCAACGTTTACTCTCCTTACTTCATAGCCATTGGCGACTCTTTCCAGCCTACCAATGTTCAGACCCAGTTGTGTTGATTAGGGGAAAATGGGGAAGCATGTTCCAGATGTTCTAGGGCGCGTCTGCTGTAGGGGCGGGTTTTACAGATAACATTTTGGCAATGTCTTGAAACTTAACTCGCACCCGCCCAAATCGGGAAGCGGAGGAGCGGAGGAGCCGGGAAAGCCTGTTTTAGACGTAAGGCGTGGAACTATGGCGAGCAGAGGGAATAAGGGAGATGGGGGAGTAGCAGGCTACGTCTGGAACAGGGGCGGGTTTAGTTGCATCCCTTGTGAGATAAGAAAGGATAGTAGTGAAAAGAGTCCCTACATAAGCGCCCTGCCCGACTGGGGAAGCGAAATATCATTTTTGCCCAAATATATCTAAATCTATCTCAACAAACCATAAAATGATTCATAATATTTATGAATTTGCTGGATCAATTAATTCTGAATAATGCTATGAAGGTAGATAGAGATACCTCCATGGTAGCATGTCAGGGAAAGCACATAATATTCACGCTAACTCTGGTGTTGGGTTACTCTTCGAGAAGCCTTGCCTAGGTATCTCAACCCAACCGACAAAGCTAACATGTACCTTATGTATATCGAAAAAAATGTGAGGGAGTGCTATGAAAAAAAGTATCATTAGATTCATTATCTTTGTTCTTTTCGCGTCTTGTGTAGTCATCGCGCCTCAAGTTCAATCAAGTAATACTCATTCGGTTAACTGGGGATATAGTGGGGATGCATCACCTCAAAATTGGGGAAACTTAAGTCCGAAATTTGAAACCTGTAAACTTGGCAAAGAGCAGTCTCCGATTAATCTGAACGATAAGTCAGCCTCTAGCGCTAAATCCCTTGAATTTACCTATAAAAATACACCCTTTAAAGTCATTAATAATGGTCATGCCATTGAAGTTGACTACAAGGCTGGAAGTTATATAGAAATTGAAGGTAAGCGGTATGAACTGCTCCAGTTTCATTTCCATTCTCCCAGCGAACACAGGGTTAAGGGTGAAGCCTATCCCATGGAAGCCCACCTGGTTCACAAAAGTCAGGATGGACAATTGGCGGTTGTTGGAGTTTTCCTAAAAGAAGGTCAATACAATCCATTTATTGAAACCTTATGGGCGAATATACCAACCCAGAAAGGAGAACGAATCGTCCGGGGTGTGACGATTAATGCTAGTGCGTTACCGCCACAAGACAAGTCTTATTATCATTATACGGGTTCATTAACTACCCCACCTTGTACAGAAGGGGTCGAGTGGTATGTTTTGAAACAGCCAATTGAGATATCATCCCAGCAGATAGCTAAATTTAAGTCAGTTTATAGCGGTAATGCTCGACCTGTTCAACCTCTGAATCAACGAGTTATTGAAACCAAAGAGTTTTAAGTTAGTATGGGGAGGGTTTGGGGATTTTAGGTTTGGCTATTGATAACCTTTGTGCAAAACCAGCCCGGATGTAGAGACGTTGCATGCAACGTCTCTACATCCCCATATTCCTCATTTCCATCTGTTACCTGTTCCCCAATCTTAGACGGATACAGGAGTTTTCAGGAGAGTGACAAAGTTCGATAGAATTTGTAAACCTGCTGTGGACGATTTTTCGGGATGGAACTGAACTGCCATCATATTATCCCGCGCGATCGCAGCCGTTACGGTTTGTGATCCGTGTGTCACTGTAGCGGCGCGAATCGTCGGATCAACAGGCTCAACGTAGTAGGAATGGACAAAATAAACTTGTGGGTTCTCAGATAGCTGCATCCACAAGGGACAATCCGGTTGAGTGAACTCCAAATGGTTCCACCCCATGTGCGGAATGCGGATATCCGGTTCTGGCTGAAATCGCCGCACTTTCCCCGGGATAATCCCTAATCCGGGTTCCTTTCCTTCTTCTGAACTTTCAAACAGAATTTGCAACCCTAGACATATACCCAGGAACGGTTTACCGCTAGCAATCACCCGTTTAATCGGTTCCTCGAGTCCGCGCGATCGCAAATGCTGTACGGCTGGGTCAAATGAACCCACTCCCGGTAGTACCACCGCATCCGCCTGTTCAATCTCAGCCGCGATATCTGTCACCTTGGTTGTTGCACCCGCATTCTCCAACCCTTTACAAGCCGAGTGCAGGTTACCCATATCGTAATCGACCACCGCAATGATTGGCATGAACCGATTCCTCGTTATTTTTATGGTTCAATCTATATTTTAATGAGTTCGGTGCTAATCGATAATGTCAACAACTATCCTTTTGACATCCTTTCAAACCTGGTTACCTGATCACAAATCCAATGCGTCCGATGATTTACTGCTGAAAATCCAACAAGAGAGTAACCCGTTTCCGGAACAAGCCATATCCTTGGCGTATCTGAGACAGCTACCCGTTGACGTATTTCCAGCCAGTGATTTAGCGATCGCGGAAATTGAACACCTGCAACCTGATGTAGTAATCTGTTGCGGCATGGCTGAATCCCGTTCCCGATTAACCGTAGAAGCTGGGGCAACGCCTCGATACCTTGTTGCTCAAGTCTATTGGTTGGTTTATTATATAGTTCTTCAGAAAATCTTCAGCTTTAAAGGGTTGTCCTATTATCTTTCCGCCTTCCTTGGCAACAAGACAAACGTCGAGACTCACTTCCTCAACACCTCTGTAGACTTAGAGGAACTATTACCGGGATTAACCGAAACTGAGATTAGTTACGACGCGGGTAAATTTGTCTGTGAAGGACTCTATTATCAACTATTAAGCTATTTGCGCGATTATTCCCCGACAACTGGTTGTATCTTTGTCCACGTTCCCCTACTAACGCCCGAAAACCTATCCACAATTTTGACAGACTTTCGCCTAATTATTTCCAGAATAGCAGTTTTGGCAATGATTCAACGCCAAAACCAAATAAGACAGACAACTACTGCTGCTTAGAGACAAAGACAACATAGATTCCTTCTCGTTTCAATAGAGGGCGAGCCGAGCAAAAGGGAAAACCGATTAATTTTGTTAACTCGCCCTCATCTTTAATTAACCGTGATTTTTCGATAATCATTTATGATCATCCCCTGTAGGGGCGAGTCGCCGGACTAGCGTTAAAGGAAAAACCGATTAATTTTGTTGACTCGCCCTTATCTTGAGTTAATACCAAATCCGGGTTGACTTTACTGTCTGTGAGATTGATCCCCAGGTGGGCGACTTTGGCGAAAACTGATAATTAACAAGCAGATAATCCCTAGATTAATAAAAACATCAGCAAAATTAAACACTGGAAAAGGGACGAGTTTAATATGGCGAAAATTGACTAATACAGGAAACTTGACGATCGGAAACTCCAGAAAATCAACCACACAGGTTAACTGTTTTCCATTAACGATACAATCATTAAAAAATCGGTCAATTCCATTGCCTAATGCACCCCCTAAAATAAACCCGTAGCCTAACTGCTCAATAGGTTTCAGCCGGGAACCAAACCATGCCAACCCCATTAAACCCAGACTCACTGCCAGTGATAGCCAGCGCAGCCAAACTCCGCCCTTACTAAACAGACTAAATGCTGCCCCGGTATTCGTCACATACGTTAAGTGAAAAATACCGGGAATCAGAGGCAAAGTTTCGTATAATGCAAAATTTTTTACCACTAAATATTTAGTCAGTTGATCCAAAATTAAACTAACAGCGGCAATTATCCAGAAGTAACGATTTTTTCTAAAAGGCATAGTCAATTGGTTGACATCGAATATTACCACTGTGACATCCTCCTACACTAAATGCTTGGCATTATAGTGTAGGTACGATTCAATGAGTTGATACAACCGCTTCTAAACTCAACAGATTCATCAACCGTTCAATGTCAAAATGTTCTTTCATAAGCTGTTGGACGCATTGTGCTTTTATGGATTCGCGCAGGCGTACTTGACCAAAAGCGCGATCGATAATTTCTACAGTGGTGAGGGTATCGAGATCCACCGATAAAATCGGGATTTCCAATTCTTCAGCACGGTTGACAATTAACGGTTGGGGTGGTATTTTACCTGTTAAAATCAGACAGTGGGTTGAGGTTTCCAGTGCTGCCATTTGGATATCCGTGCGATCGCCTCCGGTAACCACTGCCATGTGTTTGCCTTTGCGGAAGTATTTTAGGGCAGAGTTGACATTCATCGCGCCAATGGTCAAACTTTGAACCAATAAATCTATCCGATCCGGACGGCAAAGCACTTGAGCATCCAGTTGATGAATCAATTCTCGAACCGTAACGCTGCGAAGTAAGTCATTTTGGGGTAACATCCCCAATACAGGAATACCTTGCGCCTCTAGAAAAGGTTGGACAGTGGATTGAACGATTTCCAGTTGATCAGCCGGAATCGCATTAATCACAATTCCCCGTAAGCGATCGCCAAGTTGGTGTTTGGCAGATAGCAGCGTTTCCACCAGTAACACCGAATGAAAACGGCTGACTAATACAATGGAAGCCTCTATTTCCTGAGCAATGTTCAGCAACGAGAGGTCAAATAGATTGCCTTCAAAAAGCGTACTCGGTCCTTCGAGTACCATTAAATCGCCAATCGGAGGCTGGAGATAGGACTTCAGCGATTGACGGTAATTGGTAGAATCCTCACCGCGTAAGCGTTTTTGCATCGTCTGATCATCCAGACAGACTAAAGGCGATCGCACCTGCTTTTCTGGTAAGTTAAGGATTTCTGGAATAAACTGCACATCATCGCCGTCCCAATCCAGTTGATTGGCATGTCCAGCGCTGCCTAAGAGCTTACCATAACCAATATCCAGTCCCTTGCTTTTGAGCTGATGGGCGATGCCCAGAATAATGGCAGACTTGCCACTATACGCTTCAGTTGATCCGATTAGTAAATAATTCACGGATTTTGTCACCCCTAATTTCACTCCTCCGTTCAAATTGCCACTTGAGTTTACTCGTCACGTAGTAGTTTTCGATAAAATGTCTGGGAAAAATCGGTCAAGCGAGTGCGCTTGAAATTCAAAATGACTTCGATTAAGTAATTAATAAATTCAGAATTTGCCAAAGTTACCTCATAACTGAGTTCCGCATTCCCATCAAACTGTAATCGGCAGCGGGTGAGTTCCGAAGGTAGCTTAGAGACAAACCAGGTTGCCACAAAGGGAATGCTCTCACCGCCTTCAATACGGCGACTCCCTTCTAAGGAACCCTGTTGATACAGACTAATCGCCAGGGGGAGGGCATTGCGTTTAGCGCCTTGATAGTAAGGCATGTAGACACCGACGGCGCCTTTATCGGCAGGCTGAAGTTTCTCGATTGACATAGCTGACTAACGTCTTGTTCCGGTATGGAGAATGTCATGCACTCTCGTTAGAGGTTAATAAATTATAGGAAACCGATGCGGTTAAACTAGATAGATCTCTCCATTAATTGTTTACTCTACCTCGATCTTAGGCGTTTTTGGTTCCTGTATGCTAATTTCTAATGAAGCATTTATACTAAAACTGCAATTAGCCATGAGTGAGACAATCTTTAGCAAGATTATCCGTCGGGAAATCCCGGCTGACATTGTTTATGAGGATGATCTAGTCCTAGCTTTCAAAGATATTACGCCCAAAGCCCCCGTTCATATTCTGCTCATTCCCAAAAAACCGATTCCCCAGCTAGCGGCGGCTGAGTCGCAAGATCACGCCCTTATGGGACATCTGCTGTTAACTGCTAAGCGAGTGGCTGAACAAGTAGGTTTGAATCAAGGGTATCGGGTGGTGATCAACAACGGGGCTGATGGCGGTCAAACCGTGGATCATCTACATTTACATATTTTGGGCGGACGCCAGATGCAGTGGCCCCCCGGTTAAAAGTTGGGGTGTGGGGGGCACAGGTGCACAGGGGCAGGGATATAATTCCTTCAAGATTATTTGAATAACTTGACCGATTTATCGCTTACTCTGCCCTTTATTCCGTTAGTAGTAGAGCCAGAGTTCGAGTTAGTCGTGACGAACAAATATAGCGGTTCTCCAGTAGGGGCACCATCCTTGCGCCCGATTTAACCGTAAAATCTATTGTGCCAAAGTCTTTAACGGTGAGTGGTGCGTTACGCTTCACTCTCCTCACCCTACAGATTTACCTGAAGCGCTGTCAAGCTAAGCTTTAAGATAGTTACCACATCGGCTTCGGGTTGGAATCAGCGAATTCCCATTACCATAGCCTAATATAAATGTCACTGACTGGTATGTTGGTGGGCAGTGCCCACCCTACGGTATATCAAGGGTGGAGGCGCTCCCAAACTGCACGCTTTTCAGTGCTATTCAACCTAATATGGGCTTACTGTGTAATAAACCCCCCTTGGATTATGCGCCTTAGCCTAGAACCCTTTACTGTTCACAAGCGATTCCCCTTAACCATTAGTCGCGGTACAACCTCCCAAAGCACCAATATCTGGGTGCGGCTAGAACATCAGGGGATAGAGGGTTGGGGTGAAGCTTCTCCCTTTGCGATCGCGACTCCATCCCATCCCTTAACTAAACCTCCACAAACCACTCAGATGCTGTTAACCGCACTTGAGTTACTTATACCCATATTAGAAGCATATACACCCTGGGAACGCCAGAAAATCGAACGAGTCTTGGCAGAAACTGATGCACCATCGGCGGCTAGGGCGGCGATTGATATTGCATTACATGATTGGTTAGGAAAACAGCTAGGTGTTCCCTTATGGAAATTGTGGGGATGTAATCGTCACCGGATTGTGCCAATTTCCGCCACGGTAGGAATTGGTACACCTGAAGCCGCACAAGAACGAGTGCGAGATTGGATACCGATCACTGGGGGTAATGTGCTTAAAATTAAACTCGGTTCTCCCGACGGAATTGAAGCCGATCGCGAAATGCTATTAGCCATCCGAAACGTCGCCCCCCAAGCCCAGTTAACCGTTGATGCGAATGGTGGTTGGAGTTTAGACGACGCTGTAAAAATGTGCGACTGGTTAGCCCCACAAGGTGTCAAATACGTCGAACAACCCCTTAGAGCCGGACAAGAGGCGGATTTGCCTCATTTGTATTCGCGATCGCCTTTGCCTATTTTTGTCGATGAAAGCTGCTTTACCAGTCGGGATATTCCTCCCCTGGCTGATTGCATTCATGGGATTAATATCAAACTAATGAAATCCGGTGGATTAACCGAAGCATTGCGGATGGTACATACTGCCAAAGCCTATGGATTACAGGTGATGTATGGCTGCTATTCCGATAGTACCCTCGCCAATACCGCCGCGTCTCACTTATCCTCTTTCGCCGATTATCTGGATTTAGACAGCCATTTGAACTTAGCAGACGATCCCTTCACCGGGGCAACTCTTCAAGATGGAAGATTGATACCAAATAACTTATCAGGATTGGGAGTGCAACGCCATGTATCTGACGAGTGATCAGCCTGTTGCTATTTTACTACATGAAGGGATTCGCGGCGATCAGGGGAAAACCGGATTAACGCTGCTACGATATAGCGAAGCAACTGTCGTGGCGGTGATTGATAAGGATTGTGCTGGAGAATCTTTATCTGAATTAACTGGAATTAACTGTAATGCGCCGATTGTGGATTCAGTGAGTTCCGCCCTCGCCTACAATCCCACGATTTTAGCGATTGGAATTGCCCCATCGGGGGGACGATTGCCAGAGGTTTGGTGGCAAGAAGTTAAGCAGGGAATCGCGGCTGGACTTTCTGTTTATAACGGTTTGCATACGCCAATGGCATCTGATCCAGAGTTACAAGAATTACTCAAACCCAATCAACAAATTTGGGATATTCGCCAGGAACCCAAGGGTTTGGGGATTGGTAAAGCCCAAGCGCGATCGCTATCTTGTCAACGTATTTTAACGGTTGGCACGGATATGGGTGTGGGTAAGATGTCTACCAGTATTGAGTTTCATCGCGCCGCTTGTCGAAAGGGAATTAAGTCTAAGTTTTTGGCAACGGGTCAAGCGGGGTTAATGATTGCTGGGGATGGCATTCCTTTAGATGCAATTCGGGTCGATTTTGCGGCGGGTGCGGTTGAACAAATCGTGATGAAATTTGGCAAGGATTATGAGTTGTTAATGATAGAAGGGCAGGGTTCACTGATTCATCCCGGTTCTACGGCAACCTTACCCCTAATTCGAGGCACACAGCCCACAGGTTTAATATTAGTTCATCTCGCTGGACAACGACATATTCGCCATTGCCCGGATGTGCTGATTCCACTGTTACCAGAGGTTATTCGACTGTATGAAACCGTGGCTAGGGCGGGAGGGGCATTTGCACCGGTGTCAGTGGTGGCAATAGCCTTGAATACTGGGCATTTGAGAGATGGGGAAGCAAAAGACGCGATCGCGCAGGTTCAGGATGAGACGGGTTTACCTTGTACGGATGTGGTGCGGTTTGGGGCTGATTTGTTGGTTGATGCTGTCATGGAAACGTTATAATATTTTCCCTATTTGATGGATTAGAATTACATCCTCCAAACCGTAGGGGCGCACGCTCCGTGCGCCCTATTGCCAACGTGCGCCCATCAAATCGTCAAATCTATTCCACTATTTTAGATGTGTTAGTTTGGTCGGCAATTTAGTGCCTTAAAATGTCCGATGTGTCGGCGTCGGAATTATTTTTTTTAACGCAGAGGGCGCAGAGGGTAGCGCAGAGGTACGCAGAGGAATTGAAGGTATTTGAGGGGAAATTGTTGAGATTTGGAGAAGTAAGCGGAAATGATAAGATAGGTTGTCTATCTGTTCAATTTTTGCTCATAGGTGCTGACGCAGATGCTTGACGAAGGCGCATTTCTTCCTTAATTGCTAAAGACTGCTGATGGTATGCTATTGCCTGTTGGTATTCCCCTAGGGAATCGTAAGCATTGCCCAAATTATGCAGAGAACAAGCAATGCCATGGCGATCGCCAAACCAACTGACGCAAATCTTGTTCAATGCTTTTGATATCAGGTTCTTCTTTTTGAGAAAAACCTAACCCCCCCAACCCCCCTTCCCTGCCAGGGAAGGGAGGAGAATTCGTATAAATGTTGCTTCTAATATTGCTCCCCTCTCCCACCCCCCTTTCAAAGGGGGGCAAGGGGGGATGGAGAGGGGTTGGGGGAGAGGTTATTTGCACCAACGCCATCGCTGAATTAAAAGGAATCCGATAAACACATACCCCCAATACCAATTGCTGCATTCTCTGACTAATCTGCCCAAAACTCTCATTTAACACCCGCCGCATCCAGATATCGACTGTACCCCGATGCAATCCGGTTAAATTATCACCCCTTAACAAATGGGATATATCCGCCAACTCATAGCGCTGCAAATACCGAATCTGGGGATCGAATTCTTCCTCTTCTAATAAAAACCCAGCCACCAGCTTTAATAATAATGGATGTCCCTCTACCTTCTGGGAAAACTCGACTAATTCCTCCTCTATTCCCCGAATTCCCAACGCCTGCAATAACGTCGCCCCTTCCAAAGGTTCTAATCCCGGTAAGGATAACCATTGACATCGAATCGGTGGCAAATCCAGACGTTCCCTGGTTGTCACCAACACCACACTTTTCCCGCCACATTCCAACCAGCCATATAAAAATTGCCGATAGGATTCATCGCGAATAGAGGTATTCTTGTTATCCCCACCATCAGATTGCAACAGAGTTTCCAAATTATCCATTACCAGCAAATACCGCCCCTGGCGCAGATGATTTACCAATACATTCCCCAGGGATTGTTCGGGTATCGCCTCAATGGTTTCCGGAGATACTCCAAATTTCAATAAGACGCGCCGCGCTAACTCGGTAAACCCAATCCGGCTAATATCAGCCCAAACTTTATCGTCAAATTCTGTACTATCCTCGTCGTAAACCTTCGCCGCTAGCGTCGATTTTCCTAACCCACCGATACCCGTAATTCCAATTAACCGAGTATTCCCATCCGCCATCCAATCCCGAATGGTTTGGCGTTCTAACTTTCGCCCTTGCCAATTATCGGTACTGGGGCGAATTTCATCTAAATTGGGTGGGGTGCTGCGCTGATTTTCTACCAGTAGTCAGTAGTTGTTTGTGGTATCTCTCCCGCCAATTCGCCCAATGGAGTCGGCTTTAATATCGCTAATAATATCCCCTGTGGTGTCAGCTTTCACTTCAACCGTGCGGCTGCTGCGATCGCTCTTTTTATTCACAGTCCGCTGATCGGCTATACTACTTATATTCACAACCTGTCCTGCCAGACGTTGCACCTCTTGGGCAAAGGCGGTATCTTGGTTCATCACCGCTTGCAAATACTCCGTCACCCGTGCTAAGTCGGGTTGAGAACCCTTTTGGGCGGCTGCGATCGCGCGATCGGCATCTGGATATCTTGACAATTTGCGCTTTATGGTATCTCGCAGTTTAACAATTGCGCCTTCTGTTGCCTTGCCTACCCCGGTTTCGATAACCGCACCACATAAGATTTTGGCAGCTTCTACGGCGATTAATTCTGGTATCATAGCTGACGCAGCGAATGATAATTGTGTCTATTCTATCCCACCATTTTAGCTGTACCAGTCCTGTACTCGTAAAAAATTGACTGACTGGAAAAAGCAAATAGGTATTTTTTATGAATATCAATTTCTTGTTTCATATTTTTTCTCTTGAATAACTTAAAAAGCTGTCTCGTCAAAGAAGAGACAGCTTTATCGACGTACAATCCAACTGAGTGTAGGGGCAATTCATGAATTGCCCCTACACCATCAGCGATTAGTAATCGAAATCGCCCATACCAGCGCCAGCGCCAGCACCAGCACCTTCCTTGGGTTCAGGCTTGTCAACCACGATACATTCAGTGGTCAATACCATCCCCGCGATAGAGGCTGCATTTTGCAGGGCGGAACGAGTCACCTTGGCGGGGTCAACGATACCGGCTTCAAACATGTCAACGAACTCATTCGTCGCCGCGTTATAGCCAACATTAAAGTCTTTCTCTTTCACCCGCTCAGCGATAACCGCACCATTTTGACCCGCATTCTCAGCAATCCGCTTCAGGGGCGCGGCTAGCGCACGAGAAACAATCATTGCCCCAATCAAACCTTCACCGGTCAGGTTTTCATTTGCCCAAGATTCCAGGGTAGGAGTCAGATGAGCTAGAGTCGTACCACCACCGGGAACAATCCCTTCTTCTACCGCCGCTTTGGTCGCGTTAATCGCGTCTTCTAAGCGCAGCTTGCGGTCTTTCATTTCAGTTTCCGTAGCCGCCCCGACTTTTACCACCGCAACGCCACCAGACAGCTTCGCCAAACGCTCTTGCAGTTTCTCCTTGTCGTAGGAAGAATCAGATTCTTCAATCTGACGACGGATTTGTTCACAACGGGCTTTAACCGCCACTTCGTTGCCTTCAGCCACAATCGTGGTATTGTCTTTGGTGATGTTGATGCGACGCGCTTTACCCAGCATATCTAGCTTGGTGTTTTCCAGCTTCAGACCCGCGTCTTCGGTGATCACTTGACCACCTGTCAATACCGCGATATCTTCCAGCATAGCCTTACGGCGATCGCCAAAACCAGGAGCTTTAACCGCAGCTACATTCAGCACACCGCGCAGACGGTTGACCACCAGAGTCGCCAGGGCTTCTTTTTCAATGTCTTCAGCCAGAATTAGCAGAGGACGACTCGAACGAGCAACTTGCTCTAGCACAGGTACTATATCCTGAACCAGGGTAATTTTCTTATCGGTAATCAGGATGAAGGGTTCTTCCAGAATCGCTTCCATCCGCTCCATATCGGTGGCGAAGTAGGGCGAGATGTAGCCCTTGTCAAAGCGCATCCCTTCGGTGATTTCTAATTCAGTGGTCATAGATTTCCCTTCTTCGAGGGAAATCACGCCTTCTTTGCCCACCTTATCCATTGCTTGGGCAATCATCGAGCCAACTTCTTCGTCGTTACCGGCAGAGATGGAACCGACTTGAGCAATGGCTTTAGAATCTTCAACAGGACGGGAATTTTCAGCAATCTTGTCCACCAAGAAAGTAATGGCTTTGTCAATCCCCCGCTTCAGGGCGATGGCATTCGCACCAGCCGCAACATTCCGCAATCCTTCTTTGACCATGGCATGAGCCAGCACGGTAGCGGTTGTAGTACCGTCACCCGCCGCATCATTAGTCTTAGACGCAGCTTGACGAATCAGGGCGACACCCGTGTTTTCTACGTGGTCTTCCAATTCGATTTCTTTAGCAATGGTCACTCCGTCATTGACAATTTGAGGAGCGCCAAATTTTTTCTCTAGAACCACGTTGCGACCTTTAGGACCGAGGGTAACGGCAACGGCTTCTGCCAGAATATCCATACCCTTTTCCAGGGCGCGACGAGCATTTTCGTTGTAAATGATGCGCTTAGCCATAGATTTCAGTGATGTTGAGTCTGAGAATTGAACGGTGAATTATTAGAAATTGGCATGAGTTCATCATTCAGGAGAATTGCCAGATCCCTGGCTTAGTGTACTCCTGAACGTTTAGGGAGCAAGACTAGGAAACGACGGCGAGGATGTCTTTTTCTGAAAGTAGAACATACTCCTCGTTGCCTAGTTTGATATCAGTACCGGCATACTTAGAGTAGAGAACTTTGTCGCCAATTTTGACTTCCAGTTCCGAGCGAGAGCCATCATCGTTGCGCTTCCCAGGACCTGTCGCGACAATTTCCCCGATTTGAGGCTTCTCTTTCGCGTTGTCGGGTAACAGGATGCCACCTGCAGTTTTCTCTTCCGCGGCACTGACCTTGACAAAAACGCGATCGCCTAATGGCTTGACTGTAGAAACACTCAGAGATACGGCTGCCATTGAATTCCCTCCTAATTAGTGTGGTTTAGTCTCACTTCGCACTTTCTGCTGTTGAGTGATTAGCACTCTCTGCTTCTGAGTGCTAATTTACTCAACTAAGGCATCAAACTGCAATCAATGTCCGGGTACGGGTTCCCGAACTAAAGGATGGGTAGTGAAGTAGGGGTGTTGGGTGAGGGGTAGGGCGGGTTTGGCAAAAAAGTTAGCTAAAACAATTAGTGTTGGTCCCTAAACCCGCCCCGGAAAGACGAATAATGGCACGTCTGGAACACTTAAAACTCAAGACCTGTAGTGACGCGCTACCCTACAGGATAATGGGAATTTTTAGGGGGTAAGACAGATTACGATGAATACAGCATCAGACAAAACACTGTTGGCAAAAAATGTACATAGCCTAGGACTCAATCAAATTCAACGCCATATTTTGCTGTGCGCTGACCAGACTAAACCGAAGTGCTGCTCTAAACAAGCGGGTCTTGATTCCTGGGACTACTTAAAAACCCGTCTGAAACAGCTCAAGCTGGATCAACCCACTCAGAAGCGACAAAGCTGCGTCTTTCGTACCAAAGCCAACTGTCTGCGCGTCTGTGCTAGCGGTCCTATTCTGGTAGTTTACCCGGATGGTGTTTGGTATCGTAACGCGACGCCAGAGGTCATCGAACGGATTATCCAAGAGCATCTTATTGGCAACAAAATTGTCGAAGACTATGCTTTTTTAATTCATCCTCTTCCAGAAACCGATCAATCTCCTATCTCCGAACCTGCAGGAGTTAAAAGAGCCGACAGTCAATTCAAACCGCAGATAACTCCCGAAAAAGTCGCCCGTGTAGATCAACCCAAAAGTCCTTGGACCCAGATTTTCCAGCGCTTCTGGAGGAGCTAAGTAGGTGGGAAAAATTAAACTTAACGGCTCTTCTCACCCTGACTACTGGAGAGCCTTTAGTTTTCTGGTTCAGTAGACTAAAATAGGACGTAAACTACCCGCCTACTAACCGAATCGAGCGGTCTAGCGGGGGTCTCCACGGGGGGAGAAAATGAAAGAAAACGGTATCAGAACTAACAAGCAACTGCTGCTGATTGACGATGACCCTAATCTAATTTTGCTCGTTAAGGACTACCTAGAGTTTCGCGGGTACAAAGTGATCACGGCGGAAAATGGTCGAGAGGCGCTGGATGTTTTAGAGCAAGATATTCCAGACATGATCATTTGTGATGTGATGATGCCAGAGATGGATGGCTATGCTCTGGTTGAGTATGTTCGGCAAGATCCGCGCATGAACTGGGTTCCCGTGCTATTTCTCTCTGCCAAAGGACAAAGCCATGATCGGGTAAAGGGACTCAACACCGGCGCCGATGTTTACATGGTCAAACCATTTGAGCCAGAAGAATTGGTCGCTCAAGTTGAATCTTCTCTGAGACAGGCTAGCCGCTTAACGACTCGCTCCCCGACACCTGCAGGAGAGCCGCCATCTAACATTAAAGTTCCCGCCCATGTGGAATTGACACCAACTGAACTGAAGGTTGTACAGTTTGTGGCACGGGGGTTGGCAAATCGGGAAATTGCCAAGGAGCTTAATGTGAGTCAGCGCACGATTGAAAGCCATGTTTCTAATATGCTGAGCAAAACTGGATTGCATAACCGTACCGAATTAGCTCGTTGGGCAATTGAAAGTTGTCAGGCTTAGAGGTCATTGTTTTATGTCATTCGTCATTCGCCAAAAACTTCCATACCTGAGTCAGGGCGGGTTTAGTCTCATCTAGGTGAGGTAATAAACGATAATAGTGAAAAGAGCCCCGACACAAGCGCCATGCTCGACTAGCAAGGGCGTTGGGTCAAAATTCAAAACTCAAAACTATTCCCTGTTCCATCTTGTGATTCATAGTTCGTTACAATTGAGAGGACACGACGCACTATGCATCAAGGACGAAGGACAAAGGACAAATGACCGATGGCTGAACTTCCTCAAACCTTAGACGAAGCGATCGCTCAAGCTCGCGAAGCGACACAAGCTGCTCTCAATGATGGATATACTCGCCTGCAAGTCGAGTTAGTTTTTCCAGAGATTGCCTTGCAAGCCCAATCCCTTGCATGGCAATTTACCCCTATCTTTGAACAGTATGGTTCGGGGCTAAAGGTTCTCTTTCCTGATACTGGGGCTGCTGCACTCGCCCGTCGAGACTGGGGAGAAACACCGTTTAAAGTGACAGACATTGGCACAAGTCGCTCCCCTGTCGAAAGTAAAATTCAGCCAGAGGATGAGGCGTTTTTGATTGTTGCTCCCTCGGCGGTGGAAGTGACTCAAGTGGAAAAACTCTGCAATTTGGCTGGCGATCGCCCCTGCGTTTTACTCATTCCTCAGCTTGAAGATCTCAAAGTGGTTGGTATTGGCTACGCCGCACGTCAACTCCGTGAACGGTTTCTCAGCACCCTAACCTCTTGTTACTACGTCCAACCTCTTGATGGGGCGGCTCTTTTGCGGGTTTATCCGGGAATGTGGCAAATCTTGCTGGAGGGGGAAAATGCCTATCAGCTTATTGCTGAAGAACCGCAAAAACCTGTAGGAGATGCCTTAGAATTGATTATTGCCAAAGTAACGGGTAGCACTGACTCAGAAGAAGTGTCTGCGCCCAAAAAAACCGGGTTTCTCTCTACACTACAGAGCTTTTTAGATGCATTGAGTCGTTAATCAAAAATCTAAACACTAAACTTCAAAACCACAGGATATACAGCGTCTTTTTCCCAAAAATGTTGAAAAAGCGTCATTTATGATATGATTCTACACTTCAATATGTCAATGGGATAATTGCAATTGAATAGAAAATTCCGATAGAGGGTGCAAAAACCAACCGTAAATCTTCCCTGGAACATGTCCAATGAATCCTTCTTGTGAGGAGAATGAGCCAAACCTATTCCATAGGGAAGCATCTCTCCAAGCCTTCTTCGATCTTTCTCCTGATTTGTTGTGTATCCGTGACAGTAACGGGTATTTTAGGGAACTCAACTCCGTTTGGGAAAAGACTCTAGGCTGGACGTTGGATGAACTGCGATCGCGTCCTTGGTTAGAGTTTGTTCATCCTGATGATGTGGCATTTACTTTTGATATGGAGAATCAATGTTACACTCTCCAGGATAATACAACCCCGATACGCCTTAAACATCGCTTTCGTTGTCGAGACGGAAGCTATCGTTGGCTGTCTTGGCGTTTGGGAGCCTATCAAAATAGTGTCAGCTATGGCATTGCCCAAGATGTCACCGAAAGCAATTGGCGAGGTAGTCAGGCTTATCGTAAAGGAGTACAGGAAACCGTTAAGCTAAGGGATCAAGCGATCGCGGCGAGTAGTGTTGGCATTGTCATTGCTGATGCGCGTTTGCCGGATATGCCCCTTATCTATGTTAATCCTGCCTTTGAGAAAATAACGGGTTACTCTGCCGCTGAAGTCTTGGGTTACAATTGCCGTTTCTTGCAAGGAAAAGATACTAATCAGCCTGCTGTGACTCAACTTCGTGCTGCGATAAAAGCTGGACAACATTGCACCGTTACCTTACTCAATTACCGGAAAGATGGAACACCATTCTGGAATGAATTGACAATTTCGCCCATTCATGATGATAGAAATAATCTGACTCATTTCGTGGGAATTCAATCGGATATTAGCGATCGCATCAAAGCTGAACAAGCTCTGCGCTTAGAACAACAAAAGTCAGAAAAGTTATTGCTAAACATTTTACCCAAGACTATTGTTGAGCAATTAAAACAATTTGAGGGAACTTTAGCGCAACAATTTACTGAAGCCACTATCTTATTTGCCGATATTGTCGGTTTTACTCACTTTGCGGCTCAAATATCTCCCTTAGAACTGCTTAATCTATTAAATCAGATTTTTTCTGTTTTTGATCAATTAGCCGAAAAACATGGCATTGAGAAAATCAAAACGATTGGCGATGCTTATATGGCTGTGGCGGGTTTACCTGTAGTGAATGATCTCCATGCCGAGGCAATTGCTCAAATGGCATTGGATATGCAACAAGCCATTCAACAGTTTAAAACACCACAAGGGGAACCCTTCCAAATTCGCATTGGCATTAATACGGGACTGGTGGTAGCTGGTGTAATTGGGATTAAAAAGTTTAGTTATGATCTTTGGGGAGATGCAGTTAATGTGGCGTCTCGCATGGAATCATCTGGACTTCCGGGGAAAATTCAAGTGACGGCGGCGACAAAAAAGCGTTTGCAGGATCAGTATGTATTTGAAGAACGGGGTGCGCGCGTGGTTAAGGGAAAAGGGAAAATGACTAGCTATTGGCTTATCGGGAAGCAGGAGTTGTAGAGACGCATGCTACGTCTGGGAGATGGGGAAGTTCAAAATTCAGCCAGGGCGAGTTTAGTACAAAATGTTCTTGTACTAAAATGGTGGAATAGGTTGTAGGTTGGGTTGACGCAAGGAAACCCAACGGAATCTAGGGCTAAGGTTCCCTACTACAAACAAACTATAGTTGTTTAACATAAACGCGATCGCACCGCTTTGTCTCTACCCCTGTGGTTGGCTGATAGCCGCTATTTTCATAAAGCTGGATGGCTTCTTGGAGAGCGCTGGCGGTTTCAATCCAAATTTTTTGGAAACCCCGATTGGCGATTGTTTGTTCAAGCTGTTGCAATAAAAATTTACCGAGTCCTTGTCCTCTAAACTCTGGAAGCAGGTACATTTTACGAATTTCTACAGCGTTTTTGCCGCGTTCTACTGGATAATACGCCGAGGTTCCCACAACTTTACCTTGGTATTCGATTACCCAAAACTCTCCCCCAACCGTTTGATAGAAGGTTTCGACGTCAACCACATCGCGATCGGCTCCCCTAGGTTCCCAGGTTAAGCCGTATTCTGATAAGACGGAACCAATCACCTCAGGGGCGGTGACGCGATCGCGCGGTTCGCAGTCCCGAATTAAAAAGTCACGGTAATAGGCTTTCATCGTATACGAAATCAATGCTATCCAGCTTTATTATCGTCTTTGGTTGCCTCTCGATCAACTGTCAGGCAAACGGCTACAGTTATAAGTACCTGGACATAAATTATGGTAAGCTGTACTAAAAAATGTTAACAAGCATCAAATCTTTACTGTTTCCTTTTCTCCAATCTCAACCGTTTTACACTACATTAATAAACAATAAACCATAAAACATAAAATCCCAATAATGCTCGACCTCTGGGATATAACCCTTTTTTGACCTTCGTTTTGCTCAAGGGCATGTTTTTAAGTGAGCGAAGCATTGGCGACAAAAATTTGACAATAGAACCAAAAATCTGGGTGCGAATGCTTCTCCCCTATGAATGGGACGAATGCAACCCCCAACTTCGGATACACCAACTGACTGTAAATGTTACAACATTTTAAGAGGTGGAACAGAACTAAAATGCTAATATGGCTTCCAATAAGTTTCGTCGCCAGTTGCGTCAAGAAGCACAGCAATGGCAGAGTGAGGGGTTAATTGATGCCTCTGTCTATGAACAACTTGCCCAACGCTATCAATTTGAGGAACTCGAAACTGCTTCCCGTAAGCAATTTGTCTCGATTCTTCTGTTGATAGGTAGTATTCTTTTAGGCGTAGGTACGATTATGCTTATCGCCGCCAACTGGCAAGTTTGGTCGCGAGAGTTTAGAGTAGCGTTACTCCTGCTTCTGTTTATTGGATTAAATACAGCAGGCTTTTATTTATGGCAACGTCCTAAAGGAGGAAAACGCCATTTAGGAAAGACATTGCTAGTGCTAGGGGCGCTGACACTGGGGGCAAATATGGCGCTGATGTCCCAAATCTTTCACCAAAATAGACCCCCTTACCAGTTGCTGCTGCTTTGGGGACTCGGTGTCTTAGGGATGGCGTATAGCTTGCGGTTAACGGGGTTAGGGATACTTTCTGCCCTTTTGATCACAATTGGATATATCCAGGGACAAGGACAACCAGAATTTTTAGCCCTTGGAGAGATAGCATGGCTGCGGCTAATGGTACGATTTATGCCCGTAGTATCGGGTGTGATGTTTATTCCCTTAGCCTACTGGTGCGGTTCTCGGTGGATTTTTCGCCTCGGTGCGATCGCGGTGATTTATTCGTTGGAATTCAAATTAGTACACCTCAACCTTTTAGTCGCCCCCGCCTGGGTTAGCGCGATCGCTTGCGCCCTTCCGCCAGCATTGTTATGGGGATACAGGGATAAGTTTTGGAGACGGTATCTCGAAAATGCTAACTCCTTTGAGACTACAGCCCGCACGCTTGCCATTATTTTCCTCAGTCTCTTATTTTCCCTCTTATCGTTCTATTGGATGTGGAATGTCTCCTTTATACCATCTGCTAACAATACCTCTCATGTACCATGGTACATTTTGGTCAATCTGTTTATCTTAGTCAGCTTAACCATTTGGGAATGGCTGAATAGTTGGCGTCAGTTCAACCGAATAACTGGCTTTGTGGCATTCATGATTGTTATTAGTGCTGTCATTCCCTATTGGCATCTAAGCACGGGTTCTTTAGATATCGCTGCTGTACTAACTTTCAATTTACTCTTACTAGTGTTAGCTGTCGGTTTAATCCGTAAGGGAATCACCCAAGCCCAACGACGCTTTTTCTGGGGAGGGTTAGTGTTGTTAACGTTGCAAGTATTAAGTCGGATGATAGAGTACAACACCGATTTACTGTTCAAATCCCTAGTTTTTTTATTGTGTGGTTGCGGTCTTATAGCGGCTGGGGTAAGTTTTGAATACTATATTCGCGCTCAACACTCTAAATAGGAGCTGCTGAATAAGTGTTGTTGTGGGGATAGGTGTTAGAGCGTCTGCATCAATAATTCGATAACCGTTTAGCATGGCAAATACAGCGCTTTGCGCTGTAATAAAGTACAGTAGATAAAAATCCCCCTTTTCGATCCCCCTCCCGTCCCCCTTAAAAAGGGGGAAGCCAGCGGATGCTTCGCTTTTATTGCACGGGGGATGCGAGGGGGATCGACAATGTACCGCATAGCAGAGCAAACTGCTGTAAGTTATCATTTGTTATTGGTTATTGGTCATTTTCCAATGCCTCACAAAAGGCTCTAGCGTGATTAAATCTTCAATATTGTGTTGCATTGTTGTGCAAATTGTATCTAAGGGTAAGTCATTGCTATCATAACCAAAGGGATTTTCGATTTCAATGGCAATTTCCTCAATCCCAAACACAGCAAAACTAATCACTCCCACAACTATCCCAGTTAGCCAATTCAGTTCGCTAACTATAGTAAATGGCAGTGATAGGCAATAAATTAATAACAATTGTTTCAAATGAATCGAATAAGCTAAAGGGATAGGAGTCTTGAGAATCCGTTCACACATCCCTAAAAGGTCAACCATTATATCGAGTAATTTCAACATGGCAGTGAGTTGATAGGTGTTGAGGTAATCCCGTTCGTGCTGCTTTTGCAGATAATCTCCAATCCAAAAAGCAATTTCCAGGGGTGGGTGATTCATGGATTGGAGGATTTGATACCGCTCTGCTGACATCAACGGTTCTAACTCACGGTGCAATCGCTCTCCTCGGAGATGTTGCTTAGTCGCTACAGCAAACGCTACTAATAAGCGCAAGGTTTCCTCTTTAGCCTGTTTATCTTCTGAGCTATTTTCGGCGATGGCAGTCCAAATATGACGAGCCAAGTTACGAACTGTATTAACTATCATTCCCCAGATTTTACGACCTTCCCAAAAACGTTCGTAAGCCGTATTGGTTCGGAAAACTAAGAGTAAACCTAAGACAAGACTGGGAACCACTCCACTCAAAACTGGCAAAAACACGGAAAATCCAAGCTCATAAAAGAGTGAAATAACCAAACCAAAAACACTGCATAAGATAACGCGAGGTAAAATAGCTATAATGACTGACCCTTTTAAATTTAAAGCAAGACGAAACCAATTCCGTTTCTGCCAATCCGGGTCATTAATTGAAATTGGCATCGCTACTTTGTTTTTTCTGCCTGTTTTCCCAAAAAACCTTTGAATTAATTTACTCATTTTTTAACACATAAACTATTTTTGCTTTTGGATTTTTAATTATTACAATAATTTGAGTCCTGACAGTAAAAAAATCATGTCTTCAACTAACATTTTTTTGTAGTACAATAAAAGCGAGTAATCTCAGAACCGTCTTAAAATATTTGTACAGCACTTTCTAACACGGTGTAGTACAGGAACTATGATCTAGTGTTTTTCTACTCTTGGAAAGATTGTATCACATCGAGCATTAAAACGTTGTACTTACGATAATCTCCGGGGAGTCATAGCTCTTATGGCTACAGACAGAGCCGCCTCGACATTTATCCTAGTTAATCTAGAAGAGTTAACATTCTCAAGATAAATGAGTATTTCAAATGACAAATGACACGACCTATTCTATTCCTTTCCGGCGATTTTGGCTCGCTTTGTTATTTCAAACAGCTTTAATCCTGGCAGTTCCCGCCCAAGCAATTTACACTCATATCACAGGTAAAATAATCATTTTGCAAACAACCCCCTTAGAACCTTACAATCTATTGCGAAGCTACTCTCAAACCATGAGGTATGACATCTCTAGTCAAGAGAAATTACGTGGTTTACCAGGTTGGAATAATTTACCCAAACAACAAAGTGATGACAACACCGTAACGTTTATCAAGCCAGGAACTCACTTTTATGTAATTTTAGCTGAACCGATTTCACTCAGGTTACCTGGACTACCACAACCGTGGGAACCCATTTCTCTTAGTCTCAAACGTCCTACTTCTCTCTCCAACAATCAGGTTGTTCTCAGAGGGATTGCCCAACGGGGATTAATTGAGTATGGACTCGAAAATTATAATATGCCTGAAGCCGAACGGAATCAGATTAATGATGATCTGCAGACAGCCAGACAAGCCAATCCTGAACAAACCCAACAAATTCCGCCTATTGTTATGGAAGTTAAGGTGGATAGTTTGGGAAATGCCGTTCCTATTAGTCTTTGGGTGCGGACTGGTGAAGCATCACAACCACAGATTCGCCAATATCGTCTCTGATTTGGTAATTCGTCTTATGTCATTTGTCCTTAATAGTGGAGGTTGTAGGTTGGGTTGAGGTACGAAACCCAACGGGTGCATGTCACCTTTGTAGGTTGGGTTGAGGTACGAAACCCAACTCTAGGATTAGCATGAACATTATGTGCTTTCCCTGACATGCTCCCAAACCCAACAAAACCAAAGGCTAAAGCCCTTACTACGAACTGTGTCACGCCCCGATAATTGAATCAGGGCGGGTTTTGTTGATATGTTATCAATAAGTTAGGGCGGGTTTTCTTGTTCAGTTATTTCACCAATAACTGCTGTAGTTCCTAAGCCCGCCCCTACAATTGTGGCTAAACCCGTCCCTAAATAATTTATTACTTTTGACTGTTGACTTTTTATGACGACTACTTCAAACTCCCCCATCCCATCAGCAACAACTGAGTTTTACAGTTGGCGTAATTATCGTTGTGCTTACGAATATTATCAGCCGAATCAGGCTAGCGATACACCATTGGTGTTACTGCATCCGATTGGCGTCGGGTTATCAGGTTGGTTTTGGCATCGCTTTTGTCAACAGTGGTATCAAGGGGGATATTCTCAACCCATCTATAATCCGGACTTACTCGGATGTGGTGAAAGTGATATGCCCCATGTTGCTTATCATCCTACAGATTGGGCGCAACAGTTAGGTTATTTTTTACAGACTGTTGTCAAAAAACCCGCCATTATAGTGGTGCAAGGTGCAGAGTTACCCGTAGCCCTTTCTCTAGTCCAATTACCAGATGCATCTAATTATATCAAAGGATGCGTATTATCGGGTCCACCGTCTTGGGCTGTAATGACTCAGGAAACGTCTACATTGAAGCACAAACTTGCCTGGAATCTATTTGATTCACCTTTTGGTCGTCTATTCTATCGCTACGCCCGTCGTCGTCAATTTTTGCGTTCGTTTTCCTCGAAGCAGCTATTTGCTAAACCAGAAGATATTGATCAACAATGGTTAGATAGTCTCAAAGAAGGTGCTGCTGATACCGCTAGTCGCCATGCTGTTTTTTCTTTCCTAGCTGGGTTTTGGCGACAAGACTATCAACAGGTTATTGCTTCCATTCAGCAACCGACATTTGTGGTAGTAGGCGAAGAAGCTAGCAGTATTAGTCGCGAGGGTAAATTAGAAACACCAGAGCAACGCTTAGATTACTATATCAAGCATTTGCCCCAAGGTCAGGGGTGTCAAATTCCGGGTCGAAATGTTTTACCTTATGAGTCAACGGCTGATTTTGTCTCTGTTGTCGCTGATTGGATTCATCAACAGTAAAGATAGAAGCTAATGATTCTCATAAAAAAATCATTTATAGAAAAATAAAATATTAATTTTTTTGTAGGGGCGCAAGGCTTGCGCCCTCTCCTGCATTATACCAATCAAGGTTAGCCACCCCCTTTACAATTCAGTCCGCCCAGGCAAACTGCGTTTTTATAGTTTCGCAATTTCCAATTGCCATGGCTAAAAACAGAGGTTGCTGAATAGAGTTTAACGATTCCTTTGGTTTCTATCAACTACAGTTGCGGCACTTACAATTGCCCAAATCCATACAATTAAATATATTGGAATACCAATAATAGCTCCAAATACTGTAAAACCAAGTGCAATAGCAAAGATTGCTAGTACGATCTGGATTATTCCTTGTACTATTTTTCCCACGATTAAAGTGCCTACTCCAGGCAGAAAAATATTGACAATTATTCCTAATACTTTCATTCGTAACTCCCTGATTATAAATTTTATGGTTCAACTTAAATTACAATCAATAAAATTTAAAGCTTTTTCTCGCTCAAAACCTTACGTAGAGCCTTGATAGCATTATCAAGTCCTGTTTCAACAATAGTGCCAGTGCCACCTGCATACTTAAGGATATCGTCAGAATTGACAATCACTGCAATACTATCGCCACTGGATACAGTTAACTTAAAAAGCTGAGCTTGCTTCATTAAATTTCCGTTTGGCAAAGTATAGTTAGTAGATTCATCACGGGTAGAAACAGCTACAACATCTCTGTAGTGAAATTCATCATCTTGTTCATTAAGAGGAACTCCTTTGATAAAGTTATAATTGCACTGATAGGAACTAAGTCTATGCTCTGTTAAATGCACTACTGTAATCGCATTGATACTAAATCGAATACGACCATCTTTACCCTTCTTGCAAGCTAACTCTTTAGTGTCAATCCCATTGGTTTCCCATAGAATAGGACCTCTAACAGAAATAGACTCTCTGATTAATTCAGATTCATCTATATTGAGACGTTGAAGTGAGCGTTTTTTAAGAGATTCAATATCATTGATTAACCAAGCATCAATAGTCTGATCACCAGGCGCATCAAACAAAGGTTTGACTTCTATGAATAACCATATTCCTCCCGCCAGCACAAAAATTAATCCTATTGAAGATTGCGTTAATATAATTAAGCCAATTACCATCAGGATGATGGGCCACTTTAACTTGGGCTTGGCGAAATAATTTTTAATTCGTCTCCTTTTATCATCTTCTGAACTATTTTGAAATGCATTCATCGCTATTATGTCCCTTTAGACAAGCTTTTGAACAAGTAGTGCATACAATTGGTTGTCAAACATTGGCAATTTTTGTAATAAGGCAATCAACCTATTTATATGCGTGTGGCTAGAGAGAGCAGTCGTGATAATATCATTAACAAATGGTGGTGGATAATGCGTTATTCCATTACCATTGAAATAGTCATCTCGAACAAGAGCGCGAAACCACAGAACAGTACCATCTGAGTCTCCCATAGCAGTCGCGGCGTTGAGCAGTTGATCGATTTCTTCCACTTCACTACGGTTTAATATCTTTGGTCGCTTACCTTTCAGGAGTGCTATTGCTAGGTAATAGTAGGCATCACTGCTTGCATGACCTGTTTTAATAGCGGCTCTAAACGCATTGATCGCCTCCTGATAGGCTTTTGCTTCCAGCAACTTAATCCCCTGACTCAACAGCATCGTTGGATCAGGCTCAGAAGGGCTTTGAATATTTACGTTAAACTCGTTAAACTCGTTAAACTGCGTATCAACCCACTGATTTCGCTGGTCATAGTTTGCCATAATCCTTAGCCACAATCTAGTTACAAAAAAGATTGTTGGGTTCTTAGAATAAGGTTTGAACCAGTTCAGCAACTTTCATTAAAGCTGTGACAAGACCACCCGCTCCAGCTACTCCCTTTATCAGATTCTTTGCCGTATTGACGTGGTTCAATATAGTGGTTTTACTGGGTTCAGGCTTGTTGGCTTGCTGAACAACTTTCGTAATGTGGTAATTGACATCTGTAGCTAGCTCAGCATCGATAACCTCGGCATCTCTTGCTTTTGCTACCTCATCCTTAATCTTCTCTAATTCACCAACAAGATCAGCGCGGTTTTCAACAGCACTTAAGTTTATGTTGCCAGCAGCACTGAAGTTTGTGTTACCAGCAGCGTTGTTCTGAATATTTACCTTTTGACCACGCTGGTCGAAAACTGACATTCTCCTGTCTCCTATTTGCTATTGGCTAGCGATCGCTTACTTTTTCTTGAGAACTCTGAGTATAATTACTGTCTAACCCAAGAAATTAGGCGTTTTTACTTATAATAAACTACTTATACTTAGTGATTAACTGATAAACGTCAGTAATTACGCTAGGATCACATCAGGAATTTAGAGTGCTTCAACTATGGCATCCACCGATGAGCAGTTTACCCAGGCGTCAAACCACTGGGACTTAGAAACACTATATATAGACCTCGCTTCGGCTAAAGGCAAGCGTCTGACACCCGTTGAGAAGCTACATTTGCGGGGTTTGCTTTGCGGTTATAGTCCGGCGGAAATAGCCGAAAAGCTGGGTAAGAATGTTAAGGGAGTTGAAACCGATCTCTGTGCCACTTTGTATCGATATGTTAAAAGTTTGGTCAACAAATGTAATGAAAAAATAGAAAATTGGAGAAATATTACAGAATGGCTTGAAGAGGCAGGCTATAAATTTCAGTCACCTGCTGACTTAAACGTCAGTGATTTGTTGCCGGAAAAGAGCGTAGTTAATATCAGTAATATTAGTATGGAGAATAATCAAATAGTAATCGCCTTTAATTTACGCATACCCACCACATCCTCTTCAGAAAGTTTAAAGCATGATTCTTTGACTAATATGGAGCAGGCTTTGGACTTGAAGAACGCTTTTAACGAAAATATTTCTAAAAATTCAAATGGGTAGATAAATAATTTAGTCTTGATATTGGTTATCTAAAGCTCCTCCAGCAATAAGTATCAATTCATCCATTGTTTCACCAATATCCATATCATGGTTTAAAATAAAAATAATTTACGTAGTAGCGTGGCACACCTAAAATGGTGGATTAGTATTGTAGGGGCGCACGGTGTGCGCCCAATTTCACCGTCAAATCTATTCCACAATTTTAGCTGTGTCAGTCCAGTAGGTACATCATATATAGTGGTAATGGTGCGTTACGCTACGCTCTCCTCACGATGGCGGTGTGACCCAGCTAAAATGATGGATTAGATTTGCAGATTTTATGGGCGCACGCCATGCGCCCCTACAGTTTCTGGATAGAATTCTAATACACCAAATTAGGTGTGCCACGCCACTACATAGTTTCTGGATATAATGTAATTTTTTCCGCCTTTAATCCCATGAGTTTTTTCACCACAGATGATGGATTCCTTTGTTGTTCCTGCCTCCTTTTTTGTCCCCACTCTAACCAATCTGCCATCATGATTTATTCAACTTAAAATGAATGGTACTGACTGGTATGCTGGTGGGCAATGCCCACCCTACTACACCCGCAAGGTTAAAACGTTGGTCAAGTATTTTCGCCAAACCCTTATGAGAGTAGCTATCCAGAAAAATTTTACCCACAATTTTCACCTTGCCGATGTACTACTGGCGTGGCACAGCTAAAATGGTGCAATAGATTTTACCATTGAATCGGGCGCACGCCATGCGCCCCTACGGTTTCCGGGCGCCCATTCTAATTCACTAAATAAGCTGTGCCACGCCACTACGGTATAGCAATGGTTTTGGTGATCCAAAACTGCAAATTTTCAGTGCCATTCAAGTTAGAATTAGTCGCATTGATTTATACAAAATTTTGGTTAACAACTCCTTTTATAATCCAGTCCGCGCAGGCGGACTTGGTTTGTGTAGCAGCGATTTAAATCGCCCTGGCAAAAAGGGGATTACTTTTCTCAATCGAACCGCCAATTAAACGGTAGACGCGCATAAATACCTTTTGGATCATTCATCGCTTGTAACATTGCCAAATCCTCTTTAAACTTCAGAAACTCTGCCATTAACGGATCAGGCTGTCGCGTTTTAGCACTACTATTTCCCATAAACTCTTCAAGCAGACGTTCTTCCAAGGTTTGGAATCGTGGATACTCTTCTAATTCCCAATCCTCACCTAAATTTGCCTGTTGTGCAGCATACTCAATCGCATCATTTAATCCACCAATTTCATCCACTAACCCCAATTGTTTAGCATCAATACCCGACCAAACTCGCCCCTGAGCGATTTGTGCCACCTTCTGTTGGGGTAGCTTACGAGACTCTGCGACTTTAGCCAAGAATTTCCAGTAAACTTGATCAACTATTTTTTGAATCAGGGCTAACTCTTGGGGGGTTTTGGGACGAGAAACGGTTTGAGTATCTGCGAAACGCCCCGTTTTCACCACATCCCACGTAATCCCATTCTCGTTGGCAATTTGTTGGATATTCATGAGTAATCCAAAAACACCAATCGAACCCGTTACTGTATTGGGTTCGGCAAAAATCCGGTTACCATAGGTGGAAATCCAATAGCCCCCAGATGCCGCAATATCTCCCATGGAAACAATCACAGGTTTGGAGTCGCGTGTGAGTTTGACTTCCCGTTGGATAATCTCAGACGCGGTAGCACTACCACCTGGACTATTCACCCGTAATACGACAGCTTTCACTGAATCATCCAGCCGCAATTCCCGCATTTGTGCCGCAAAGGATTCACCTCCCACCTGTTGGATGCTCCCTTCACCATCGACGATTTCACCCTCAGCATAAAGTACAGCTATTTTATTTTGAGAAAAGCGTTGGGTTCCAGGTTTATCGGCGATATCCGCATAAGTAGATAGGCGAATCTGACGAAATGATTCTTTTGTCTCACTTTCACCGGTGAGTTCCTTCAGTTGGGCGATGACTTCATCGTAATACCCCACTTTATCAATTAAGCGACGTCCAATCGCATCCGATGCCAAGACGATACCTTGATTATCCGCGATCGCTTGTATCTGTTGGGGCGTTACCTGACGACTTTTTCCCACAGTTGTCCGAAATTCTGACCACAGATCCTCTAATAATGCTTGTATCTGTTGTCGGTTTTCTAGACTCAGTTCTTGCAGTACAAACGGTTCTATCGCTGACTTATATTTACCTACCCGAATTACCTGAATCCCAATGCCAAATTTTTCCAAGGCTCCCGTGAAAAACATGGGTTCAGAACTAAAGCCATTCATTTCTAGGCTTCCCATCGGGTTGAGGATAATTGTGTCTGCAACTGAACTCAGATAATATTCCCCTTCTCCCGAATCAACATCATAAGCAATAATTTTTTTACCGCTTTCTTTAAACCGTTCTAAAGCTTCTCGGACTTCTTTTAGCGTGGCAAACCCTGTACCACTACTGGTAGTTGTACGTGATCCATCCAGGTAAAGCGCCACAATCCGTGAATCCTCAACCGCCGCGTTTAAGGTATTCACAACAGTACGTAACGTAATTGTGTCGGTTTCTTCTCCAGATAGTGCTTCTTCAATCGCTCTACTGGTGCTGGATGTGGGATCGGTATCCCTAATATTTAAGGATAAATCAAAAACCAGTACCGATTTATCCTTGACTTGGGGTCCCGTATCTTTAGATGCGGCGGTGATAATTAAACTAATGAGTCCAACTGTACCAATGCCGAAAAACAATGTAAAACCGATCAGGCTACCAATTACACTGGCGAAGGTTTGCTTAATAAATTGACGCATTTTAGGGTTGTTTGTTGTGATATTTCCGTTATCCGTTGTCTGTTTTTAGGGGTTTTTTGTAATTTTTCCGATTGATTTAAGATAAGAGTTTAACTAAGATTCGAGTTCCCTAATTAGGGGTTTGAGTTGATTAATTTGTTGCTTTGTTATAAGATACTCTTTATCGGCTTGACTTAACCAACGCTAAGTTTCGGACAAAGAGCCTATAGCCATCTTGACAGACAACTGCCTCTATCCTAACTTGAATGTCACTGAACTAAGAGTTTGTAGTAAGCACTGTCTTCGCTTCTGGCACGCTTCGCGCCTACTACAAACATTCATCCTAACTTTTGTAAGGCACCAGATTGTCTGAGTTGAGACAGATTGACATTCCCTGTACAGAAAAGTACAGTAGTTATTTCAGCGATTAATAACTGTACGAGTTCATCCACCGCCTCTGTAGACTCTGATGCGGCTTGGAGAAAGGGAAATGCTAATCCTGCCAAATCCGCACCCAGCGCGATCGCTTTGGCAACCTCTAAACCGTTCCGTAATCCACCCGAGGCGATCAGGGGGATCTCTGGGGCAATTTCTCGAATACTAGTAATACAGTCTGCGGTTGGTAATCCCCAGTCGGCAAAGGTTTGTCCTAAGCGACGTTGCTTGAGATTTAATGCCCGTTCACTTTCCACCTTTGCCCAAGATGTTCCCCCAGCACCGGCTACGTCAATTGCGCTCACGCCCGCCTCAAGCAGCTTCTGTGCCATGGGTGCTGAGATGCCGTTGCCGACTTCTTTGGCAATCACAGGTATAGGTAACTTATTGCATAGTTTGTTTATTTTGTCAAGTAAGCCGTGAAAATTTGTATCCCCGTTCGTCTGAATACATTCCTGTAAGGGATTGAGGTGCAAAATTAAAGCATCGGCGGCTAAAAGTTCAACCACGCGCAAGCATTCATCCAAGCCGTAACTGTAATTGAGTTGAACCGCACCAAGATTCGCCAATAATAGAATATCCGGTGCTAGCGATCGCACGGCAAAGGTATCCGCCACTTGAGGATTCTCCACGGCGACTCGCTGGGAACCCACACCCATGGCTAATTGATACTCTTGTGCTACTTGAGCAAGGCGAAAATTAATGGTTTGCGCCTGTTGGGTTCCCCCAGTCATAGAGGATATTAGCAAGGGAGCGCCTAATGTTTTATTCAAAAACCTGGTGGAGATATCAATCTCACTGCGGTTGATTTCCGGTAAACAACAGTGGGTAAAGCGATAGCGTTCCAGTCCATTGGTAATTTGATTAAACTGGACATCTTCATTAAGACAAATCCTGATGTGGTCTGCTTTGCGCGTTTGGGTTTCTGTCATTGTGCTGGGAAATAGAAAGGAACAGGGAAAGAGGGGATTGGTGATCAGGGTTTGCGGCAAAACCTAGAACATCGGTTAAGTCATCAACAGAAAAACGGTAATATTTGCTACCAAAATTTCTAATTTTTGACAGAGGTGTCATGGCACTTCTCTACATGAAGGCATGACTGGTTATGCCAACTGACACCTTAGAAGACTTTGATCAACTCCACAGCATCTCGTCCATCAAAATCTTGCAGGTAAACCTTTACCTGTTCGTCTCTGGAGGTTGGTAGCTGTTTGCCCGTAAAGTCTGGACATATCGGCAACTCGCGATGTCCGCGATCGACAAGAACTAATAACTGAATCACTTGGGGTCTGCCGTATTCAGTCACAGCATTTAGAGCGGCACGAATTGTGCGCCCACTATAGATAACATCATCGACCAGTACCACAATTTTACCTGAAAGATCACAGGAAATATCCGTTTTAGCCGGGGTACGAACGCCAATCTGATCCAAATCATCGCGGTAAAAGGTAATATCGATCGCACCCACCGCGACCGATACCTGTTCTAAAATTTCAATTTGGCGTCCTAGCAGTTTGGCAAGAGGAACTCCGCGAGTATAAATGCCTAAAAGGACGAGTTTCGATACATCTCCGGCGCGTTCAATCACCTCAGATGCCAAACGAGTGACAGTGCGGCGCAGTTCTTCGGCGGAGAGAATTTCAATAATTTGAGTTGGCATTCTCGTTACTGGTTTTATGGCGGATGGGATGGGACTAGGGGAGAAAATCTAGGATATTGTCTAGAGGGAGCATGGGGAATAATCGGATATCGTCTTTAATTATCAGCCATATATATAAGGATGGGAACAATTTAGAAGACTCAATTAGTGCGATCGCGATGACCAGCCAAATCAAACAGCAGTATCGGGTCAACTGTAACCCTTGGTCAATTTTGGTCGGTGTAATCGGGTCAACCGGATCACCTAAAAGGGGTTTATATTTGGCAACTCCCTGATACCAGTTAGTTCCCCCCAGTTGTACGCCCAGAATAGCAGCATAAGCGCATTCACTCCAACCTGAATTTGGGCTAGGATCTTTCGTCCCATCCCGATAGCATAAACTCCATACCTTACGGGGTTTTCCTGACAAAAGGGCTAACGTTATTACCGTTAGCCGACAGGGTAACCAAGTTAAGTAATCCTCAAGTTTAGCACTGAACCAACCTAAATCTGTGTAAGGTTCGCGTCGATAACCAATCATTGAATCCAGAGTGCTAGCCGCTTTATAGGCTAAAGCCAAGGGAGCGCTACCCACGGCCGGAAAAAATGACCCGATAATAGCATAGAATAAGGGCGATGTAACACCATCGGTAGCATTTTCTGCGACTGTTTCTAGAACAGCCCGGAGCATTTCTGGTGCTGTAAGTTTTTCCGTATCTCGACCCACATATCGACTCAAACGAGAACGCGCTTGCTCTAACTCTCCATCGGTTAATGGTTCTACCACATCATTAGCCGCATCTCGCAAACTGCGACCTGCCAAACAACTTGCCAGCAGAATACTTTCAATCCCAATCCCTACCCAAGGATGAAGCCAGTTTGCTCCCAGCACAATTACCCATCCTGCCACTCCACTACCGATAATTAATCCTAACCCCAATCCAATTCCGGCGAGGCGACGTTTCCATGGGCGATAAAGATTGTGAATAATCCATTGGCTGAGGTGAGAAACCAGCCAACCCATGACTTGGACTGGATGAAGCCAACCCCAAGGATCACCTATCCAGTAATCTAGACTGGCGGCAAGTAACAAAACAATGGCACTTCTAGTCAATGTAGTCGCTTTTGAGCGTATCTATATTTTCTTCCCAATTGGCACCGTCAAACGACACTCTGGCAAATCGAGACAGTACATCATCATCGAGACAACGCAGGTTAACATCAATCGACTGGGGATGAGAACGGGGGCGATAAAAGGGGTGAATCCCACAAATACGACAAAATGTATGTTTAGCCGTATTAGTATTAAACGTATATGTTGTTAAAACGTCAGCCCCACTCAATAGAGTAAACTGTTCAGGGGGTACAATTAGGTGGATGAAGCCTTTTTTGTGACAAATTGAGCAATTGCAATCGATTGCCTCGTGCTGGTCAACTGTCACACTGAAACGGACAGCACCGCAGTGACAGCCCCCTTGATAGGTAATTGGTTGATTCATGGTGGTCATTTCCCAGCAAAGCATCTATTAAATCACAAAACTGGTTTGTTCTCCTTGAGCAGCTTGCCAACTCCGAGCATCATAGTAAAGATCGGCAAGGGTAATGCTATATAAGGCATCTTTCAGTTTTTGGTGGAGTCGGTGCCACAAGGTTAAGGTTACCCAGTCTTCGGCAACAGTCGCATCTGCTGTGTGATGGTGTAATGGTTCGATTGTTTCGCCAACGGCTTCTAAAATTTGACCTAGGGAAATTTTTGAAGGTTCGCGAGCTAATTGATAGCCACCTTGAGAGCCGCGTACTGAATTCACTAAATTAGCACGACGCATTTCAATCAGTAGTTTCTCTAAATATGGAGCTGGTAGAGCTTGACGATGGGCAATCATTTTAACGGATGTTGGTCCATAACCGGGCTGTAGGCTGAGATCAAGTAGCGCTTTAACACTATAATGTCCGCGAGTTGTCAATTTCATAGGGATGGCAAACTATCCTAGCTTGGAGTTGGCTCTTAGCTGGAGTCTAATCCAGCTAATTTCTGGTTGAGTCGTACAGGGTTAAGAGTTGAATGGTTTTTATGGCTGTCCCAGGAAGGTTGTACTGTCAACTATAACCTGAGAGGTTTTTCCTGAAGCCTGATAACGCCTTCCATCAATCCTGAGTTTTACACATCGTTGGTTTTTGTTGATGACTCGATCAACTGGAAACGCCCCACCTTATCGCCCCGTCTCCATTACTGACACGTTCTCCAGTCGGCGATTGATTTGTTACAAAGATAAATTCAACAAATATAACCAACAAAGTTGACAGTATGGGTGTAATATAGTTTTATAGAGGGTGATATAAGATCAAGATTTTGTAATCTTGGTTATGTGTCAGTATAGCGAAAGCGCTACCCGAGACTTCACTGTTTAGGTTTAGATTCAAGTTGATGGCTAAAAAGAAAAAAATGGAGCCCAAGATGGAACCCTTAGAGGGTCAAGCACTGCTTGAGAAAGTTAGAGAGCTAGGTAACCTCAGCAAAGAAGAAAAAGCTAGAGCCTGTGGCTACTACACCGTGACGAAGAACGATGTAGAGCGCGTCAATATGATGAAATTCCTCAATGCACTGATTGATGCTGAGGGTATTGAATTAGATAGCAAAGCCAATGGCAATGGACGGGGTGGTAGGAGTGCGAGCTATCGCATCTCGGTGCAATCTAACGGCAATCTGCTGATTGGTTCTGCTTACACAAAACAGATGGGTTTACAACCTGGGGATGAATTTGAAATCTCCTTAGGTCGCAAGCACATTCATCTCAAGCAACTTGGCGCAGAAGACGAAATCGAAGAGTAAGGCTCAGCCGATGGCGAAGGAAAACTCCAGAGGCTAAAGATACTGACGGTTTACCCAAAATTCAATTGTCTTAAGTCAAAGTAGCGACACTTGATAAGTCCTCGTCCCAACTGAATGGTTGGACGATATGATTTTGATTGGAGTTGGCAAAAAAACCCCCGTTGTCATCTGAAAGATGCAGCGGGGGATACATTGCTATTGTGAAGGAATTGTCTTGGTCAGGATGTAAGTTGAATGGCTAAGACACAATCCAATGGGAAGAGGTCATCAACAATAATAGAGAGACGTACATTCCCCAAAACAAAATGAAAATAAATTGCAGGTCACGTCGAGCCACGAGGATAGCTGCTCCCGCTAAGGTTAATGCTACTGAGCTGGAAACGACGGGGAAAAGGCTCTGGGAGGCTTCTAGGACTAAATAAATAGTCGAGGCGATTGCTCCTAAGCACATGAAACTCAACCCAAAGAGCCATAGACGAGGATAGGACTGAGAGCGGGGCAAATTCCACACAGCGGTAAGCTGAGCGCCACCCGCTAGTGCTAAAGCTGGGTAGAGCGGCAAACTATACTCCGGTAAAGGAAACGCCATCAGACAAACAGCTCCCCCATAAACACCCGTCCAAACCAATACGAATTTTGCCCAACCCCAATTGCGATTATTCCACGCCAGCCCTAATCCATAAGACCAAAATAGTAACCAGGGAACCGAGAATTTTAAGAGTTCCAATAGGTAATCGTAATCGCTCTTAAGAATCCGGTTAATCTCTACTGAATGCCAAAACGGTTGTAATGATTCTTTAACTAGATTAGCGGTGAGAAACCCTTGACTATAAACCAAAGGTAGAGTATACCAAACCAACGCAGGTATGATACCTAACACCCAACCCAACCACCAATAGCCAGATCGGAGTAGTCTAGGGGTATCCCAGGCAATAAAGATAAAACCGATCGCCAACAAAACAAATCCCAATCCAATTCCTTGAGTGAGGCAAATTAAACCGAATCCAATACCTGCTCCCAAGGACCAACGAAAATCACGACGCGATCGCAACAGACATACCATCATCAGCATGACAAAGCATAGCACCGTACTATCCAGGATGGCGAGTCGTCCATACTGTACAACAGGTAAGACGGTTAAATAAATGAAACTCGAAAAAAGCGCGTTTTGACGGGATGGAAAAATTTCCCGACCGATTCCATAGAAGAGGGGAATGGATAGAACACTCAGCAGAGCAGTCGGTAAGCGTGTCATCAAGGTGCTATCATTTCCTGTCTTATAAGCTAAAGCAATTAGCCAATAAAGCAAGGGTGGTTCTTCAACATAAGATTGATCACCAAATGTGGGATAAAACCATTGCCAAGATGCCCAAGGCGTGCTACTCAATTCACGAGCAACCTGATTAACCGTTTGTTCACCCCCATTTAATAGAGGTGGGCTATCCAGATTAATACAAAATAAGAGCAGCGCGGCTAAAAGTAAGCTAAACACCCACATCCGCTCAACCCAGCGTTGAGTTGAGCGAATTCTGCTTCCGGAGTGTCCCCAAATAAATGTTTGACGATTCATCTTTAAACGAACAACTTAGAGTGCTGCTGGTCGCGAGTAGTTCTGCCATCCAACGGGTTGCCTGTGCCTGCACCGTAACTCAACCAGTGGCGCGACCTAATCAAACGGTGACTTTTCAATTATGACTTTTCAATTAAAAATAAAAAACTTTAACCAATAGCTATAGATAGATGTAGCCGCGTTAGGATCAACGTTAATCACACACGACGGGTCAACCGAACCACTCCTGCTGCTTATTCACAGTAATATAGGTAGGCTTTGTTAAATAGAGCCAATCATTAGGCATCTAGACCCAAGTCTCTCACCTGCGACAGGCAAACCTATGGAAGGATCTTTTGAATTAACCCTACAAATGGTCATCGCTGTCTGTGCTGGAATCAGCGCTCAGGTGATTGCCGAGTACCTGAGGGTCCCCAGCATTGTCTTTCTACTGATCTTTGGCGTTTCCCTTGGCTCCGATGGTTTGGGTTTATTACACCCCCAAGAACTGGGAGTGGGTTTGGAAGTTATTGTTGCCTTGTCAGTCGCCGTAATTCTTTTCGAGGGAGGGCTTAACCTCAACCTGCGCGACTTAGGCAAAGTATCGGGTTCTCTGAGAAACCTAGTCACCCTGGGAACGCTGATTACGCTGCTGGGCGGTGGGATGGCAGCCCATTGGTTAGGAGAATTTCCCTGGCCGATTGCCTTTCTCTATGCTGCTCTGGTGGTTGTGACCGGTCCGACGGTTATTGGTCCACTGCTCAAACAAGTGAAAGTTGATCGACGAGTCGCCGCCCTTTTAGAAGGGGAAGGGGTTTTAATTGACCCAGTCGGTGCCATTCTAGCTGTTGTCGTACTTGATACAATTCTCAACAGCGAGGCTGGAGCATCTGCTGCCATTGTCGGTTTAGGTTTACGCCTCGGTATTGGTGGTGTGATTGGCGGTATCGGTGGCTGGTTACTGGGTTTGTTTCTCAAACGAGCTGAATTTCTTTCAGAAGACCTGAAAAATCTGGTTGTGCTAGCCGGGATGTGGGGCTTATTTGGTTTGGCACAAACGATTCGCTCGGAATCCGGATTGATGGCAACCGTCGTCGCCGGAATCGTTGTCGGTGCGTCTTCTCTACCCGAAGAGCGACTGTTGCGACGGTTTAAAGGACAATTAACGGTGCTTGGGGTTTCCGTGCTATTCGTTCTGCTCTCCGCCGATTTGTCCATTGACAGTGTTTTTGCCTTAGGTTGGGGAAGTGTATTCACCGTTTTGGCATTAATGATGGCGGTGCGCCCGATTAGCGTCAGCTTATGTACCTGGAATAGCGGCTTAAATTGGCGACAGAAAATCTTTTTATCCTGGATTGCTCCCAAAGGAATTGTCAGCGCTTCTGTGGCATCCTTGTTTGCGATTCTCCTCACCGAACGCGGGATTAATGGGGGAGATTCGATTAAAGCCCTGGTTTTCCTGACGATTATGATGACGGTATTTTTACAAGGGTTAACAGCTCGTTGGGTTGCCCAATGGCTGCAACTGAATCCCCAGGACAAGGCAACAGGTGCGGTGATTGTTGGCTGTAATCCCTTGAGTCGGCTGATTGCGCGTTTGTTTCAAGAGCAGGGAGAAGAAGTTGTCCTCATCGACACTGACCCGGAAGCTTGCCAACAAGCCGAGGAAGAAAATCTGCGGGTGTTCCAAAGCAGTGGTTTGGATGTTGACGTTTTAGAAGAAGCTGGGATTGAATCGGTGGGTACATTTTTGGCGATGACCAACAATGGTGAGGTGAACTTAGTCTTGGCTCAGCGAGCGGTTGAAGAGTTTGCCCCGCCGCGAGTGATTGCCGTATTTCCTCGTGATCCCCAAGCCAATGCCACGAATAATAAAACGAAAGTCAATCAAGCATTTGTTTCTCAACTGCCGATTAAGACGTGGAATAAGTATATTACTGAGGGGCAAGTGAAGTTAGGCACAACCACGTTAAAAGAGTCGGGATTGGCATTTCAGCGAGCGCATTTGCAAGCGTTGATCCGGGCGGGAGAACTGGTTCCCTTGTTAATCGAACGGCAAGGCAGTATACAAGTGGCTAGCGCGAATGAAACCTGGCAGGCTAATGATCAAATTATTTATCTGCTACACGATCCTAGACCTAAACTATTGAAACGCTTATCAGGTGGCAGTTCGTCTTCCCGTCTAGCGGTAGAAAAGTTGCCAGAAGTTGAGGAAATCCCGATTTCAGAGCCTGTGGAAGAGAAAGCAATTAAAGAAATTGCCAATAAATCTAAAGTTGAAGAAGAGGTGAAGGTTCATGAACCCCGCCCTACTCCGTGAGGACAGGGATTGCCAGAGGGAACCTGGTAGGAAGTCATGAATAGGGCATGAGTTGGTAGGGGTAACACCTCCGGACACTTCCCTAGTTCGGATTAGATGTAGGTTTAGGAATCTCGCTTACGCTGGGTAATGCCAGGACACACCCCTACTAAAAAAGGAAAACCACCTACAACTTTTAAATTAAATAGGGAATCCATGATTTTATCGTTTCTTGGGAACCATACCAAAGTCCTTGTCGCCGAGGTGAATGCAGCACTCCTTCCAAGGTAAGATTCACTGCGCCGTCTAAATGAGCCGCTTCAATCGGAGTAATCCCATCTCCCCAACAATTTCCAACTCCACAGGTTTGCTGATAACTGTTATACGCTAACCATTGACCCAAGCGCCGTTGACCGAAAATTTGGGTTTCAAGCCTCGTCCTGGAAGGACGACTTTTTCTGTGTTACCATGTTGATGTCGAGTTGTTCCACGTCAGATGCTGGTCTTCGAGTTCAAGGCTAAAGGAAAGACAACTCAATACTCAGCGATT
>NZ_JAVJZI010000080.1:0-2730 GCF_040223135.1 Coleofasciculus sp. G3-WIS-01 | reverse complement strand
GGAGTTGGAGCCTCTACGCAACAGGAGCGCAAGCCTGGTAGAGCAAGTTTTGACGTTGAATACAGAATCCCACGCGCTCTATCGCCGTGGGAGTGTCAACTCGGTGTATCAAGGTTTTCCGGGCGTTCAGCGATTACCCTTCTTGTAGTGCGATCGCCATTAAAAATTTATCATCCGTAGGGGCGCACCGATGTGCGCCCAAAACCGATGTGCGCCCAAAAACCCATCTAGGGAATTGAATTTTCTGTCAGATGCATCAAACAGCTTTTTTGTCAAATCAGCCCCTGAGCGAGTCCGAGAAATTAGGTAATTAAGTATATTTGTAGTATTTGAGTTTTTCCGACGCTAGGGAGGAAGAATGAACCATCCCTTAAGGTCTTGAAGCGCTTCTTAGTGAAAATTGACAATAAAAAGACCACAATATATTAACGCTATATACCATACTACAACCCGAAAACCCTGTCAAATAAGGATTTACCAAGGGCTTATTCTGCCACCCCTACATCCCCTTATCTTTATAAAATTAAAACTTAAACCTCGAATATAAAAGTTTTATTTATAGTAGCCCAAATATTCAAACCTCCGACGGTTGATCAGAATAGTGCAATATATGAGTTGAGACAGGTTTGACACCTCCAGGCTAAAGCCACATAGACTTTTTACAGTTGTTTTAGAACCTAGCTAATGAATTTATGACATGGGTGGGGCGCACATCGGTGCGCCCCTACAGAATATTATCGGCAATTTCTGAGAAAATTCGAGAAACTAGCGATTATAGGAAACCGTTGCTATAGGTTCCTGAATTTGAGGAACGGAGAATCCTTGGGCATAAATCTGGGGCTTGTCTTGGGCGACTTGGAAATAAGCTTCTCGTAGCTGCGTGTTCACCGCTACTGTCTTGGCATCATAAAGCTGGGTGGCGAGTTTAGGATAGAACCCAATACCCAAAATTAACACTAAAAAGCAAGCGGCAATAAACACTTCCCGTGGTTGAGCATCGGTGTAGACGGCATTAGAAGGCAAAACACAATCCGTACCAAAGCAAACCGCGCCTTCTTCTTCCTTATTCTCGAAGTTGGCATTATCAATATCACAGGTTGGGGCAATCCCTGCTCCGTAAAATACTTGTCTGAGTAGAGAGAGGAGATAGATGGGTGTAAGAATCAATCCCAACGCCGAGAGGAAGACAGTCACTGTACGGAAGGTTGAGCTATAAATATCACTGGTTGTCACACCGACAAAGACAGAAAGTTCACTAGCAAAACCACTCATTCCCGGAAGGGCAATTGATGCCATCGCGGCGGCGGTAAACAGGGCAAATACTTTGGGCATAACCTGACCAATACCACCCATACTATTTAAAGCTAGGGTGTGGGTGCGATCATAAGTAACCCCAGCGAGGAAGAATAGCACGGCGGCAATTAAACCGTGGGAAATCATTTGTAACATCGCGCCACTGATACCTAAGTCCGTGAACGAGGCTATCCCAAGTAGGACAAACCCCATGTGAGACACTGAGGAAAAAGCAAGACGCCGCTTCATATTTGGCTGAGCAAAAGAATTCAATCCGCCATATATGATATTGATCACCCCCAGCATCGCCAAAATTGGAGCAAAGTAAACATGAGCATCGGAGAGTATCTCTAAATTCAGGCGAATTAATCCATATCCGCCCATTTTCAGGAGTACCCCAGCTAAAATCATTGATACAGGTGCAGAGGCTTCACCATGAGCATCAGGAAGCCAGGTGTGTAAGGGGAAGATTGCTAATTTAACACCAAAGGCGATTAACAATCCGGCATACAGTAGGAGTTCTAAAGCTAAGGGGTAATCTTTTATACCCAGTTCAACCATATCAAAGCTGATTGTACCCTCGCCATAGAGTGCCATGGCTAACCCAGCTACCAAAATAAATATAGAAGCGGCGGCAGTATAGAGCAAGAATTTGGTCGCGGCGTATTGACGCTTCTGTCCCCCCCAAATCGAGACGAGGAGATAAACCGGAACGAGTTCCAGTTCCCACATAATAAATAGGAGCAGAATGTCTTGGGCGATGAAGACGCCGATTTGTGCCGAATATAGCACCAGCATTAAAAAATAGAAGAGGCGAGGCTTGTGATCGACTTGCCAAGCGGCGAAAATGGAAAGCGTTGTCACTAATCCAGCCAGAAGCACAAGGGGGAGTGACAGTCCATCCACGGAAACAGCCCAACTCAGACCTAATTGAGGTATCCAGGTATACTTTTCGGTGAGTTGAAATGTGGCACTGCTGGCGTCGTAATGCTGCCAAAAGGTGTACAGCATCAATAGAAAGTCCGCGATCGCAACACCGAGGGCATACCATCGCACCGTTTTACCCCCCTTATCTGGCAGTAGGGGAATGGCAAGAGAGGCAACGAGGGGTAGGAGAGCGATCGCACTCAGCCAGGGAAATGAATTTGCTATCATTGGCGATGAGAAAAAATACTTACTTAACGGATAATGTTATTTTACTAAGCTTTGTAACATTTTTTTTCATAAATATTTATCTTAGATCACCATAAAGCATCTCCCCACCATCACCAGGGTAAAGTGAAAGGGGGGAAAGCCATTCAACAACCCTAACCTAGCTATCGCTGCTCTGTTAGGGATTGCTAGAGACAAATCTAGCAACGCAAGAGTTGAATATCCGCACTGAGTCTAAACTTGGTACAGACTTCCGAATACTTCCCTAGTTCGGATTTGATGACT
>NZ_JAVJZI010000134.1:0-7491 GCF_040223135.1 Coleofasciculus sp. G3-WIS-01 | reverse complement strand
GCACTTAACGCACTCAATCAGGAGACATCCTTTAAGCGTAGTCTCAGGCAAAAAAGCTTTCCATGCGGCGATGAATAATGACTATATGATTACTGTTCTCAACTCCTTTTGTCAAGCTTAATTGAGATGCTCTCACCCTGGATTCAAGAGAGTCTTCCTCTGCTTTCTTGATACCTTTGCGGATAGTTTCACGCTTGTTTTTTAGCGTATCTGTCAACTGTTGATAACTTTGGTCTTGTTCTGTCACCCATTTGTAAGGATGCTCAATTGCGTCTACTGTAGAACCGAGTAGAGTTTGTGATCGCCTAATTACCCCATGCTCAACCAGAGATATGCGAATTGAGTCAAGAAAATTTTGTATCCTGCTTGCCTTGAAAAGCTTGTCTTTACGCTCTTTATGCGATGGTTCGCGGGACATCTGCGCTGCAAGGAGCATCACAGGAATAATATCAAAGTAGTCATTAGCATAATGCTGTTTAGCGTAGCGACGGATGCGTTTTATGTGTCCACCAAGACCACTTTTACCATCCATAGCAAGCAGTTTGTCGGGGTCTTTTAAGAAATAATCCAACCATCGAGAATCACGCACAACCCCTGGCAAGCTCGAACCAATGAAGCTTGAAGCGAGTCGTCCTCTTGACCTCCAAGCCAAGGGTTTTGACTACAAAACGATGCTACCATCTTTTGCACAGCTTCGCGATTGGGCATTGGGGTAGTCAATACTGGAATCAAAGGCTGCAAGTTCATCGGCAACTGAATGTAGTTTTCCAGCATTACCCAAAACTGACGAGTGGCAGACCAAGATGAGTGATAATAGGCATTTGCCAGTTGGAACGCACGGGTGTAGCTAACCTGACCAGATTCATCAAAATCTAACACCCCCTCAAGAATATAAATCCCCTCCCTCCCGCTTTCTAATAGGAATTGAAGCACGTCTGAGTCTAAGTACAAGTCGGTGTTTTGTAGAATGCACTTACCGTCTTTACTGACGACTTCCTGTAAGCAGCCATAGCCAGGGTTCCAGAACAGAACTGGCATTTGGAGTTCTTGCCCCCATCTGTAAAACTGTGTCAACACCCGGGTTCGGTCGGTTGTGTAATATTCCAGTCCAACAATAGGAGTGCCTTTATTTGCCAATCTTAACCAATCATCGATGGTACGCATAAGTTCACCGTTAGAAAATACTCAAAGCTACTCTTTCTATTCACCTAGCACGGGTTACACTTGCCATCAACCAACAGTTAAACAACAGTCAAGCCTATCTCTAGTTCTTAAGAATGAGTTAACCTATTTAGCTAATCCACACAACTACTTATTTCGGTCGAGTACGAAGCAATACTCACCTACTTATTCCTACAAGTGTTTTGATTCCTCCCGACTTTAATCGGAGCTGACTCGTTATCAAATGCATGAAAACTACAAAACTCATCAAAGCTATAAAGAGTAGAAATTGTAAACTTTGATAGCGCCTAACGGCGCAAATAGCCAGTAAGTAGTTTAATTTAATCAAGCTTCATGGCAACTACAACAACTAAAAACAACTCACGCTCATCCAATGGAGCGAGAACTTCTAATGGCAAAAGCAACGGTGCTGCTAAGTCAAAAAATCCAGCAACAGCGACCCAATCTCAGGTCAGCCGACGCTCGACAATGACTGTCGAAGAGCAAGCTGATGAACTTCTAGCTCGTGTCCGAACCACTATCCTGAAAAAGTTTGGAGTCAAGATTCAACTCCGTGAAAAACGTCTCCAAACCAAAATAGGTCACGCCACCAAAGAAAAAATAGGCTTGGATATTGCCGCACAGTTGAAAAAACGTGGCAAGACAATGAACTGGCAACGTTGGAATAACCAAGTGTTCCCTGCCTTATTCGGACAACCTGATGCCCTACGTCACAATATCGAAGTCATAGCCCTGGTTATGGCAAAATTGTACGACGTTTTCGAGCTTGATCCGCAAGAAGCAATTAAAGATCTCGTCAAATTTAATCAGGAATCACTTGCCAAGCGTAATAGCTATAGCAAACAAGATGAATCTGACGACGAAGATGATTTTGACGATCTAGAGGATGAGCTTGATACCGATGAAGAAGAGGAATCCGAAGACGACTTGGACGAGGAACTTGAAGATGACTTCGATACCGAGGAAGAAGATGATTCCGACGCTGAGGATGAAGTGGATTCTGATGAGGAGGAAGAATTAGAATAATCTTTGGCAACTCCTTAACTTCAGAATTTCTTTTCAGGCTTCTCTCTTCATAACTTTTGCATTCAACTTTGCTCCGCTTAGGAAAAGCGGAGTAATTTTTTCTAATTTCAGAAAAACTAAGGCATCAATTTTGTGTTAATAGATAAAGCCAACAAGAAACAGAATTTCAAAAGGCAGCGATTGCTGCTGTGTATATGAACAGACCTGAATTAAGGAAAACTGAAAAATGACTACAGCTAACAAACTTCGTAAAACGAATACAGCCAAAACTACCAATTCTCAAAAGACTCGCGTTAAAGCGCTCGACAAGTGCATCAGCTACAACGAGAAACTGCGTTTGATGGTACTAGAAGTCTTAAGGGAAGAATCGGGACGAGAGTTGGCTAACGAAGCTCGTTTTAACGACACTGAATTCGATTGGGAAGCGCACAACACTCAGTTTCGCGCTGATTACAGCGAAACGCCTCTGAAGGAATTAATGCGTGCCGCTCGCACCCTGTATGGATTAACCGACATGGATGCAATCCGGGAGCGCCGCGCCAAGCATCGGGGTATCCGCAACGAACGGATTGCCCGCCAAAACAGTGGAACTGCTCCAAGTTTACACTATTTGGACGAAGATGTTGATGATGATGAGATTGACGATTTCGAGTAAATTGCAATAGCAACGAATCGTAAGCAAAGATTGCCCGTTAAGGGCTACCTCCTCACTGCCTTAATGCCAGCAGTGGGGAAGTTTTTTTATCGGCTAAATCCGCTGCTTTTTGTTAATTTAAAATAGCTCTAAAGGTCAAATTAATTCGGGGAGGAACCGGACGTTTAGTTTTAGGAATTTGATGCTGCCAATAGTGCTGCATTGTGCCTTGCATCAATAAGAAACTACCAAAAGTTAACTCCAATTGATGCTTTAATCCTTTCTCGGCTCGGTGCCGCAGCATGAACCGCCGTGTTCCGCCTAAACTCAGAGAACCAATAACTGGATTTTGTCCCAACTCAGGTTCATCATCGCTGTGCCACCCCATACTGTCGTTGCCATCTCGGTAAAGATTGAGCAGTACACTGTTGAATACCACACCCGAAACCGCTTCAGCCTTTGCCTTGAGGTCAAGTATTGTAGGCGTCCAGGGAGAGGTGTGCATCGTGATGCCAGAGTAAGTATAGGATATACCGGGATCGCCATGCCAAGCCGTCAGCCTGGGTTGAGGCATGGAACGCCCGTAAATCGCAATCCAATCCTGTCGCCAATCAATGGTTCGAGTTAGTTCAGTGAAAAAGCGATCGCTTTCCTGTCCCTCTAGCAGAGACGGGTAGAACACAATATCCGCATCAGGTAGTTGGAGAGTGAGCATAATACAAACAAATAGGCGATTAATTTCCGATGCGTCGGGCAAATGTCAGCAAATGCGCGGCAACAGATTGAGGTTGGTCAAAGTGAGGCACATGACTAGCTTTGAGAATCCAAATCAGTTGACTGCCTGAAATTGCCTGTTTAAACTTGGTTGCATCGTCCGTCCCCAATACATCATCGGCTTCTCCCCACAAAATCAGGGTGGGATGTTGAACCTGAGCGATGCGATCGCCCAAATTAGCATAACCTCCACTTTTGGTGAAGGACGCGATCGCTGCTTTCCATCCTGGCATCTCCTGATGCAGCAGAGAACAACGCAGTGCATCAATCAGCGTTGGGTCAATTATTGGGAACGCTAAAGCAGCAGTGAGGGCAGCCTGTTTGCGGAAGTGTAGCCAATTCGCCCCCAATTCAATCAAGGGATGCGGCAGAAATTGCCCAACTGGAAAGCTGCCAGAGAAGCCAACAGAGTCAATCAAGACGAGCGATAGCGAAGCGCTGCTGCGCTTCGCTATCGCCTCTTTGTCTTGAATATCAACAACTGAGGGCGGTAGAAAATCAGCTTTCATTCGCTTTAACCGACAACAGGTAATCCTGCCAGAGCCATCGCTACTTCCTCTGCACTGTACTCAGTATCGACTAGTTTTCCTGCCTGATAGTCCATGTACGCCTGCATATCAAAGTGCCCATGCCCGCAAAGGTTAAACAAAATCACCTTGCTCTCTCCAGACTCTTTGCATTTTAATGCCTCATCAATCGCTCCCTTAACGGCATGGTTGGCTTCTGGAGCCGGAAGGATACCTTCTACACGAGCAAAGGTCAATCCTGCTGCGAAACAACCTAACTGATATTCGGAGCGGGGTTGTGCGAGTCCCAGGTTAACCAGATGGCTAACCAACGGAGCCATCCCGTGATAACGTAGACCACCCGCATGAATGCCTTCCGGTACAAATGTGCTTCCCAAGGTATGCATCTTGACTAACGGAGTCAGATGTGCTGTATCGCCGAAATCATAGGCGTACTTGCCACGAGTTAGAGTTGGACAGGCGGCGGGTTCCACGGCAATAATCTCAATATCTCGCTCACCGCGTAGCTTTGCGCCCAGAAACGGAAAGACGATTCCGGCAAAGTTGCTGCCCCCACCTGTACAACCCACGACAATATCTGGATAATCTCCTGCCATTTCTAGCTGTGCCAAGGCTTCTTGTCCAATCACCGTTTGGTGCAGCAAAACATGGTTGAGGACACTGCCCAAAGCGTACTTGCTCTCCTCATCTTGGGCGGCAACTTCTACCGCTTCACTGATAGCGATGCCCAGGCTACCTGTGCTGTTGGGATACGCTGCTAGAACTGAGCGCCCTGCATGGGTTTCTTCACTGGGACTGGCAACGACTCTGGCTCCATACATTTCCATCAACGCTCGACGGTAAGGCTTTTGGTTATAGCTGACTTTTACCATATAGACCAGCACTTCCAGCCCAAACAGTGCCCCGGCAAACGCGAGTGAGGAACCCCACTGTCCGGCTCCGGTTTCCGTGGTCAGTCGCTTTACGCCTGCTTGCTTGTTATAGTACGCCTGAGCAACAGCAGTATTCGGTTTGTGGCTTCCGGCAGGGCTAACGCCTTCGTATTTGTAGTAAATCTTGGCAGGGGTATCGAGGGCTTTCTCCAGTCGGCGTGCGCGATAAAGCGGGGTAGGTCGCCATTGACGGTAGATGGACTGCACCTCATCAGGAATCTCTATCCAACGAGACTGGCTGACTTCCTGTTCAATCAGACTCATGGGAAAGAGGGGAGCCAGGTCATCGGGAGTAATGGGTTGCCCGGTGCGGGGATGGAGAACGAGGGGTAGAGGCGTGGACAAATCCGCCTGAATATTATACCAGGCAGTGGGCAAAAGGTCTTCCGACAGGAGGTATTTGATGGTGTCCATTCGGGGTTGTAGAGAAAGTAGCGGCAGTTTGCGTTGAGACTTCTATTGTCGCTGGTTGCGCGAAGGGGACGCTATGCGATACTTGATGTGCGTCTGCTCTCGCGATCGCGCCTCTGGCATAAATCCTTAGACTGTGAAAGAAAGTCTCCTTTCATCCTGGAGTGTGAGCGATATGCTCATGGCAGTCTCTTGCATAAATCCTGGAATGTCTCCTAAATCACCGAATTGGAGCATTGGATCTGCGAGTTCTGAGGTTGAATTTTGGAGTAAAAGCAGAAGTAATAAAATATAGTTAACCACAATCAGGATGAAGAGCATCCACGATGGCTAAAGATGTTTTCCATCAACAGGTTAAAAATGCCTTAATCAAAGACGGATGGAATATCACCCATGACCCTCTCACAATTCGCATCAGTGAAGCAGTCAAATTACAAATTGACTTGGCGGCTGAAACTACAATCGCAGCAGAACGAGACTCAGAAAAAATTGCTGTAGAAATTAAAAGCTTTGTTGGGGACTCAGACATTAGTGCATTTCATACTGCCTTGGGGCAATATCTTAACTATTGCCAAGCACTTGAAGAACAAGAACCAGACCGAATTGTTTACTTAGCTATTCCCTTGGAAACCTATCAGAATTTTTTTCAGCTTCCTTTCATCCAACGCTCTCTTAGGCGCTACCAAGTCAAGCTGATAATTTACGATCCTAAATTGGAGGAGATTAAGCAATGGATAAGCTAGAACAATACCGACAATTTGTCAAGCAGATTTTGACCGAACACGCCCAAATTTCTACCACTACTGATACGGTAAAAGCCGAGTTAATATTTGATAGCGAACATGACCATTATCAACTCGCTTATGTAGGTTGGCAAGGAGATAAGCGGGTATTTGGCCCTGTGATGCACTTTGATATTCAAGACGGCAAAATTTGGATTCAATATAATGGTACCGAAGACTCTGTTGCCGAAAGGTTAGTTGAAATGGGTGTACCCACTTCAGATATTGTTCTGGGTTTTCATTCCGCTTTTAAACGCCAATTTACTCGTTATGCAGTTGGTTAAAGGTACAGAAGATTATACTTTGGTATAGGGTGGCGATCGCACTATAGGTGTTTATGAAGCTTTTTTCAAACGTGAATTTGCCCAAATATCTGTCGAGAGATATCAAATTAAACAAATTATTTACGATCCAATTCAAGAGGTAATTGTTCAATGGATTTCCTAGAGTCTTAGCGCCAGATTGTTCGGACGCGAACTGGAAGCTCAAGCCCGTTTTAGCAATGGTGAAGTTGAATTCGACTGGAAAGAACATAATGCTCAGTTCCGAATTGATTATGCCAACGCTACCCTAAAAGAGCTTTTGGACTATGCCCGCGAACTATACGGGTTGAACGACATTGATGCAGTACGCGAACGACGCGCCAAGCATAAAGCACAAATCCGCGCACGCCTCGAACGCAATCAGTAAGAATTACCTGCCCCTTAACGGGGTAACTTCCCTGACTTAAAACGTTAGGGAAATTTTTTCACCCACCCCCCACCCTTCTCTTGAAGGCTTTTTGATGCGCGTCAATTCTTATTGAGCGGATAAATACCGATTTTAATGCTAGTGAAACAGAAGTGAAAAGAGGTCAACACAGCATTACTATTCCTTCTTCTCCCTATTATTTCCTATTTATTCCTACGTTCGGGTTAATTTTTTAACCCAGATTTTGAATAATTATTGCTTTTGGAGGAATTTTTTGCACATCTGTCCCTACTCATCTTTGTCTCTTTTCAGGAGCAAGCCATGTCAAATGTACATACAAAAATGGGTCTTCCGTACTTAGTGTGCTAAACTGTTAGGATAATGCCACAAAACTAACCAAGTGTCTTTTATTTTGATGGAGACGACGGCTCGTATGACCACAACGGGGGCATTTCGCTGTTTTCTTTTGTACCCGAACAGAGACAATTAATGTTTCTTCAGCATCTTGGATATTTTCTGCTATAACTCCCGGC
>NZ_JAVJZI010000130.1:0-20615 GCF_040223135.1 Coleofasciculus sp. G3-WIS-01 | reverse complement strand
GTATCGAGTATGACGGCTACGACGGCTATGCCGAATAGCGCGACGAGACTCTAGAGTTGCCTTTATTGCGGGCCCTCGGTGGGTCAACTCAGCCCCAAATACAACTCGCAGACCTTCTAAGATGGCTAGTCCAGTTACTTTGGAACCGGGGTCAATTTTCAATCGATGTTCTTTCACAACAGGATTTTCCACCTCCTGTTTCATGATGATGGTAAAAGGGTATCGCTTCCACACAGCTGCCTTACCACAAGAAAGTAGCTTTCTGGCTTTGGCGGGGTGGCAAGGAGAGAGTGGTTCCAAGTTTTGGTTGATTACGAAAACTCGCATAATACGAAAACTCCTGTTTCCAGGGTAAATTGTGCCTCGTCAATGTTATTAAGGCTTGTTGTGCCTAGGTCACTGGCTATACCTAAATCACCTGTTTAAACCTAAACGGCTTTTAAACTATAAGCTGGCAAGCACTTATAGATTCCATGACCCTGATAACGTAGCGTTTGCTGAGACTGGCTATCCATAACTGGAATGGTTGTGTTATCCACAGTTGTCCAGTGTTAGGCGGATAGCTATGGCTAATTTCAATAAGGCATAGTCCTTTACTATAGACCGATACTACAATACGCCAATTCCCCCAACAGGTATAGATGGAAAGAGGGAGCATGTAGAGACGTGCCATGGCACGTCTGGGAGCATGTAGAGACGTGCCATGCTACGTCTGGGAACTGGGGAGATGTTAGCGGTTGCTTGCCCGAGAAATCGCCAAATGTCAGGATTTGTAAATATATTCCTCCAGAAATAGACAAGTATTACGGCAAAAAAGTATCATCAGATACAGAAAAAACAATTTACCTGAAATTTTCGGCTCAGCTTGGTAGGTAGGTTACGGCAAACACATTGATATAATCTTATGAACGTCGATACAGCGATCGATTGGGATGAAGCATTTGAATATTTACCTGGATCTCTGGTGGAATTGAAAGCGCAACCGGGAATCCTATACACCATTGATTTCTATGAACCTATGATGGTTCCCCCGATCTGGTTAGTGGATAATCCGCGCCCACGCTATCCTCATGAGTTAAGGATAGTATCCCGCCGAAATGAGCGGGTTTGTTCATTAGAGTCTCAACTGGTTTAAGCGCAGAAGGCTCCCAGGTAGAATTTAGTCAGGTTTATCTTGACTGAGGACTTGGCATGGACATGAGGACGAACGATGCGATCGCACAATTTTATGGTATACTTTTTATCGTGGGAAAATGTGCCTGCCTATAGCCTCTTCATCAAGCTTTTCAGACAAGATAGTAGAAGAGGCGATCGCACAAATGTTGGTTTTATGACCTCTGGATTTGACAGTTAAACCCAGATACCAAGAAAACTAATTCACTTGTAGGGGCGGGTTTTACCGTTAACTGTGGCGAGAAACTCCTTAATTCAATAAACCCGCCCTGATCCCAACCATTAAGGTTTATAATCCAGTAGGCAGACGTGAGCTGGTCGAGTTACGTGAATTCTCTTCGCCCAGGCTTATTGAGGGCTAAAGCCCTTACTACAAGCTACGAACTACGAACTAGGCGCGATCGCACATCAGTAATTCGGGTTTTAATTGCGCCCTGAGATGGTTGGTGTGCGCCCTAGGATGGGTGTACCATCAACCCTGAGCAAAGGAACCTTGCTCGCGCCTCAACCCTCAATACTATAAAGCCAAGGTATCAAATACAGATTGAGATAACCAATCAGAGCGGACGTTGTTGGTTCCGGTTGTGATGTATCACACTAGAAGAAGAAAGTCAAGTTCACTGCTGTTTTACCCGGTCGTCCAGTTGCGATCAATCCCATGCTGGACGAACGCCGAACCACGTTTGCCAATGATTGAAACCAAACAACCCGAAAATGTTACCGACTATAACCAGAGTTCATTGAACGCCCTCGATCGCGCGATCGCATTTTCTCAGGGAGAGTTCTCTCTCGTCTTGGTGCGCTGTAATTACAAGCTTTTACAGAAACGTATCTTACACCAACTGCACGAACGAGCTCAAGGTCGATACCAAATTCAGGAATTAGTTCTTCCCGAATCCGTCACCACCCTTTACACCACAATTCAAAATTATGTGGGGATAAATCAGCATGGCGCGTCTGGGAACCGGGTTGTCGGGGGGGAGTTTACCGATAACCTGTCGGAAACAACAGATAACCTAACTAAACCCGCCCCAATAGAGGAATCAGGAAGACGGGAAGATAGTAGAGACGTTCCGGTGGAACTCAAAACTCCTCCCGCCTTAATCATCCTCGGGCTTGAATCCGTCGAAGCGCTAAATGACTTACTCACCTCCACCAATCAAGTGCGGGATGAATTTCGCAAACGCTTACCCTTCCCCTTAGTCTTGTGGGTGAATGACGAAGTATTGCACAAACTCGTCCGCTCTGCTCCCGATTTTAGCAGTTGGGCAGCAACTCCGATTAAGTTTGAAATTGCCACCGATGAACTACTCGATTTGCTGCAACACAAAGCAGACTCCCTATTTAGAACCGTATTAAAAGGAACTCCAGGGCGATATGCCCCCTGGCGTATTTGTACCCACCATGCCAATCTTAATTTAGCCACAGGATGCCGTTCCCGCGCCGAACTCGATTGCGCCCTCCATGACTTACAACAGCGCCAAGAAACGATTACCCCGGAACTAGAAGCGAGTCTGCAATTTGTATTAGGTCAATATGATTATGCCAATGATCATATTGATGCAGCAGTTATCCGTTACCAAAAAAGCCTGCGGTATTGGCGCATTACCAATAATTTAGAACGTCAAGGAGTCCTCCTATTTCATTTAGGCTTATGTTATTGCCGTAATGCTGACTTACATCGGGCGCAACGACACCGCAACTGGGAAGAAGCGTGGCCCTATCTTCAGCAAGCGGTTGAGGCGTTTGAGTGGGCGGAACGTCCGGATTTGGTGGCGCAGTTTATTACCCAACAGGCAGAAGTGTTGCAACATTTAGAAGGATGGGACTCCCTCCAACAGGTAGCCAAACAGTGCTTACAGGTACACCAACGCTACGGTTCCCCTATCCAACTGGCGCAAGATTATGGCTTTTTAGCAGAAGTCGCCCTAGTCAAACGGCGGTGGAGAGATGCCAATCACTGGGCGCAGCAAGCTCTCTCCCAGTTAACCTCTATCCCCAATCAACCCCAAGATTATCAAGGCTTACATCCCTATTTATTAACCCAACTCTATCAACTCATCCTGGTCAAATCCTATGATCAGTTGCATCAATCAACTGAAGCCACCCACCATCTAAACCGGGCAAGTCAAGATTTGCCGGATGCCATTGCCAAAAGCGATTATCATTACGAACCCCAGCGTTACCTATATCTTTTGGAAAGCTTGCGGCGGCTGTACTTTGAGCAACAGCGTTACTTAGAAGCCTTTGAGCTCAAGCAAGAACAAGGGGCAGTCGAACAACTCTATGGATTTCGTGCCTTCATTGGTGCGGCTCGTCTCCAGCCTCGACGAGCCGTAACTAATCCTACCTTAACCCCAGTCGAACAGCAAGAAATTGTTGCCCAAGAAATTGCCGCATCCGGACGTCAACAGGATGTGCAGCGTTTAATTGAACGTTTAAGCCGTGCGGATTGCCAATTGACGGTGATTCATGGACCTTCTGGAGTCGGGAAGAGTTCCATCGTTTCCGCAGGCTTAGTACCCGCCCTCAAGCATAGAGCATTAGGCGATCGCTTAGTGTTACCTGTGGTACTGCAAGTGTATACTGATTGGATTAAGGAACTCAATAAAAACTTGAGAACCGCCCTGTCTGGGTTAACCTCCCGTCAATCTGACCAATTTGCCGCCACACAAATCATTGGTGACGATAGTTCCGATGAACTTATTCTCAACCAGTTGCAAGCCCAGTTACACGATAACGCCGATCGTAATATCTTAACAGTATTAATCTTTGACCAATTTGAAGAGTTTTTTCTGGGACATGCCTCTCCCCAGCAAACCCGCTTATTTTATCAGTTTTTCCAGACCTGTTTAGATCTGTCCTTTGTTAAAATTATTGTTTCCATTCGGGAAGACTTCTTACACTACTTATTAGAATTTGAGAAACTTGATCTAGAAGTAATTGAAAATAACATATTGGATCGAAAAAATCGCTACCCTTTGGGCAATTTTTCCCCTCCCGACGCCCGGGCGGTGATCCAAAGCCTAACCGAACGCGCTCATTTTTACTTAGAATCCACGTTAATTGATGAATTAGTCCGAGATTTAGCCCGAGAACTGGGAGAAGTCCGTCCAATTGAATTACAAGTCGTTGGGGCGCAGTTGCAAGCAGAAAATATAACCACCCTAGCGCAATATCGACAACGGGGTCCTGTAGAAAAGCTGGCGGAACGCTTCCTAGAAAAAGCCTTAAAAGACTGTGGTGTAGAAAACGAACAGGCGGCTTGGCTGGTTTTGCAACTCCTCACCGATGAAAATAATAATCGTCCCTTAAAAACCCGTGCCGAATTAGTTATTGAATCGGATCTTGATATCCAGAAACTAGATTTAATCTTAGAAATATTAGAGAAATCTGGCTTAGTTTTCCTCCTCCCCGAAATTCCCAGCCATCGCTATCAACTGGTTCATGATTATCTGGTAGAATTTATTCGCCAGAATGAACAAAATACTCTGCGGAAAGAACTGGAAGAACTGCGTCAAAAAGATAAGGATAGTCAAAATAAAATCCAACAACTGATTCGGGAAAAAACCCTGCGGTCTAAATTATCAGCGGCGACGAAAAAACATGCTGCTGCTGTGGAGAAACAACACCAAGCTGAGGAGAAATTAAATCAAGTTCTACGACGCCGTTTGCAAGAAGCCCAGATTGTTGGCGTGACATTAGCGACACTGGCGGTGATTGCGGTAGGATTGGTATGGCGAGCGGTATTTAGTGAAACCAACGCCCAATTAATTGCCTTGAATGCTTCAGCAGAAGCCTTAGTCGCATCAAACCGCAAATTTGACGCCCTACTAAAAAGTTTATCAGCCGCCAAAGAATTAAAACAAGCCCTGGGGGTGACAAAGGAAACCAAGATGCGGGTGATTTCTACATTGCAACAGGTGGTGTATGGGGTGAGAGAACGCAACCGTTTAACTGAACATAGTGATTGGGTGAGTAGCGTTAGTTTTAGTCCCGATGGTGAGTTGATTGCTTCAGCGTCTAAAGATAAAACGATTAAACTGTGGAGTCAGCAGGGGAAATTGCTAGAAGATTTGCTGGGACATCAAGAGGGGGTGTATTCGGTTCGCTTCAGTCCCCAGGGTCAAATCTTAGCTTCTGCTAGTGAGGATAATACAATTAAACTCTGGAGTCGAGAGGGTACATCATTAAGAACCTTAACCGGACATCGCGATCGCGTCCACAGTATCAGCTTTAGTCCCGATGGTCAACGGATTGTCTCGGCGAGTGAGGATAATACCATTAAACTTTGGCATATCGACGGGACACTGCTGAGGACTCTTTCCGGTCATAATCATTGGGTTTTAGATGTAAGTTTTTCTGCCAATGGTCAGTTGATTGCTTCCGCCAGTCGTGATAGAACGATTAAACTGTGGCAATCTGATGGTACCTTACTCAAAACCTTAACCGCCCACAATCAACCCGTACTCGACATCAGTTTTAGTCCCGATGGTGAATATCTCGTATCTGCTAGTGCAGATAAAACCATCAAACTATGGCGAACCGATGGTACATTACTCAACACTCTATCCGGACATCAAGAGGCTGTAATTACAGTCGCCTATAGTCCAGATGGTCAGATAATAGCCTCTGGAAGTGAGGATAACACCATTAAACTCTGGCGTCCCGATGGCAGATTAATTGACACATTGCAGGGACATGGTAAGGCAATTCTCGGATTAGGATTCAGTCCCAGTGGCAAAATATTGGCGTCTGCTAGTGCCGATAATACCATCAAACTTTGGCAAGTGGAGGGGGGAATGCTGCAACCAATTCCTGGACATAGCCAACCCATCAGCAGTATCAGTTTTTCCCCCAATGGTCAGAGAATTGCTACAGCTAGCTGGGATAATACAGTGAAACTCTGGACTCGCCAAGGCAAATTATTAAAAACAATTTCGGCACATCAAAAGCCGGTCAATAGTGTCAGTTTTTCTGACAATGGTAAGACCCTAGCGACAGGGAGTGATGATACCACGATTAAACTCTGGAATCAAGATGGAACCTGGCAGAAAACCTTGTCAGGACATAAAGATGGGGTAACCAGTGTTAATTTTAGTCCCGATGGTCAGCGACTCGCCTCAAGTAGCACGGATAAAACGGTCAAACTGTGGCAAATTGATGGCAGATTGGATAAAACTTTAATCGGTCATCAGGGGACAGTGTGGGGGGTAACATTTAGTCCGGATGGGTCTTTAATTGCATCAGCCTCTGAAGATAAAACGGTGAAACTTTGGAGTCGTAACGGCAGGTTGATCAAAACATTGAGGGGGCATAGGGATGGCGTGAATTGGGTAACGTTTAGTCCCGATGGCGAGTTGATTGCTTCAGCAAGTAGTGATAGAACGGTGAATTTATGGAATCGAGAGGGTGAATTAATGCGTTCTTTGAAGGGACATAATGGATTAGTTAATTGGGTAACATTTAGTCCCGATGGGGAGTTTATTGCCTCGGCGAGTGATGACAAAACGGTGAATCTGTGGAGTCGGCACACGGGTCATTTAATTAATTCCTTTGTCGGTCATAAAGATGCCGTGTTTGGTGTGAGTTTCAGTCCTGATGGTAAGATTTTGGCATCAGCGTCTCAAGATACGACGGTTATTCTGTGGAATTTGGATTTAGCGGATTTAGTTGGACGCAGTTGTTCTTGGTTAGAGGATTATTTACAAAATAATTCAGAGTCGCCAAGGATTAATGATGCCAATCCCCAGGATTTTCGGGCGTTGTGTGCCAGGAGATAGGGAACGGGAGCATCCCATTTTGGATTAAGAGATACTCCCACAGGAAACAGGAAATTGTTTGTAGTAGGCACTTTAGTGCCTTAAAATGGCTTATTTTCAAGCACTAAAGTGCTGACTACAAACAGGCTCATACAAGTCTGTTCAAACTGACATGATATAATAAGCTTATGATTTTTGCTTCTGTCGGCGCTTGAGGGTTGAAGCGGTGCCGACAACACCAACGGCTAATAAACTGAGTATTGAAGTGGGTTCGGGAACAGAAGTTGAGGGACCTGTTGATGGTAATGATGCAGCACCAAAGATTTGACCACTACTACCTGTAACATTTTGATTAAATGTGCCGGCTCCTGTGTTGGTATTAATAGTAATCTGTTGTCGATTAGCGGTATAACCAAACAGGGTGCCATCCTCAAAGAACAAGCCAAAAACATCCACGAAGCCAATATTACCAATCTGGGTAGCTGTACCATCTAGAGCAATAGATAACAAAGTATCTGTGCTACCACTTCTAGATGTGGCTAAAAACTGATTGTTGTCAGGGTTAAATACCAGATCACCACTGCTACTAAATCCCGAAATGCGAGCCACTAATGATGCATTTCCACTCGACGTATCAATGGTATAAAAATCACCCGTGCCAGCAGCGTAACAATTACAGAACTTACGCATCTACACCGCATATCGTGGCAAAGGTGCGTTACGCTACGCTAACACACGATGGCGGACTGACACAGCTAAAATTGTGGAATAGATTTGACGGTGAAATTGGGCGCACACCGTGCGCCCCTACAATAATAATCCACCATTTTAGCTGTGCCACGCTACTAAACATAGAGGCTTTGCGTAAGTCCTAAATTAGTATAGGTTCAACCTATTATATTTTCTATAGATAGCTGGAAAGTTTACAGAATCTTTAAGTTAAAAAACAGATAAATTTAGGCAAGATATTTGTCGGATTCCTTTTGGGTGAAGACTTTCAGACCTTTTTCTGGATCTTGACAATACTTATTCAGCAAGCCCTAAATAACGTTTAACAATTGCCAAAATCCGTTGAGCGGCGTAACCATCACCAAAGGGATTAACGGCGGTAGCCATATCCTGATACGCCCTCGAATTCCGGAGTAATTCACTGGCTACGGCGACAATATGGCTGGGGTTGGTTCCCACCAGTTTCGCTGTCCCTGCTGTAATGGCTTCTGGACGTTCAGTGGTTTCGCGCAACACTAATATAGGTTTACCTAAACTGGGCGCTTCTTCCTGCAATCCACCCGAATCCGTCAGCAACAAATAACAGCGTGCGATCGCGCCCACTAATTTGCCATAATCTAAGGGTTCACTCAAAAAGACTCGCGGATGATTGCCTAATATTTGTTTCAGGGGTTCTCTGACGGTAGGATTGCGATGGAGGGGTAAGAGTAAAGCCGTATCCGTAAACATATCCAAAAGTTGGACAAAGGCTTGGGCAATATGTTCTAAAGGTTGACCCCAGTTTTCCCGACGGTGAACCGTAGCTAATAAGACGCGATACTTGTTCCAATCTAATCCCGGAACCGGACATTGGGGTTCCTGCTTGGCTACTGTCAGTAAAGCATCAATCACCGTATTCCCCGTCTGATGAATCTCGCCCACAATCCCCGATGTCTTCAGATTCTCCACCGACTTAGCTGTTGGTGCAAAATTCAGTTGGGCTAACTGAGAAATCAACCGCCGATTGGCTTCTTCGGGATAAGGATTAAACAAATCATCCGTTCGTAACCCTGCTTCTACATGACCCACAGGAATTTTTTGATAAAATGCTGCTAAAGTAGCAGCAAATGCTGTCGTCGTATCTCCTTGTACGATAACCAACTGCGGGTTAATCTCGGTAAATAACTCCTCCAATCCGCGCAAACTTCGACAGGTAATATCGGTCAGCGTTTGCTTGACTTGCATGATTTCTAAATTGCAGTCAGCTTTTAGTTTAAATAGCTGCATTACCTGATCGACCATTTCCCGATGCTGACCCGTTAAAATGACCTGAGTCTTAAACAGATCACAGGCTTGAAACTGTTGGATAACCGGGGCTAGTTTAATCGCCTCTGGGCGGGTGCCTAAGGTAATACAGATTGTCGGTTTATAAGTCATTTTTCATTCGTCATTTTTCATTTTTCATTCGTCTTTAATCATCAGTCCATCCAATTTGATAACCCTAACACAGTCACCGTTGTAGGTTGGGTAGAGCGACAGCGAAACCCAACAGCAGCTTTTATAAGTTGGGTTTCGTTCCTCAACCCAACCTACGGTTTTTATGGTTCTACTACTTAGGTCGAGATGCTTCACTCTGTTCAGCATGACATTTCGCCACGATACTTGACGCTTTTACATTTCTATTTCTCACTATCGGCAAAATTGACGTTTTCGTAAATATCACTTACATTGATCTGAAATTCGATTGAACTTAATTCGAGAACCGCCTCGGCTGATTCTTGCTCACTTAATAACCATTGATCATTATGATTTTTGGCATACTGCATCACATGATATTTGGTTTGGTCAATCAAAATATATTCCTTAAACTCCGGAATCGACCGATAGTAAATAAACTTATCGCCTAAATCATAATTTTTCGTCGATTTGGATAATACCTCAACAATCAACGAGGGATTCATCACCGTCGTTGTCCCCGTTCCTGTGTAAATCGGTTCTCCTTCAATAACCATCACATCAGGATAGGTGTACTGACGATAACGAGGTATCCATAACCGTACATCCCCGATATAGATATCGTAATCTTGCCCTCTTAACCCAAACTTTAAGTTGGCGGCAAAATTCAATGCAATCTTATTATGATTAGTCGTCCCACCCGTCATCGGTACAATTTCCCCATCGCGATATTCATGCTTATACTCCGCTTTCTCCTCTAGTTCTAAGTATTCTTCTGGCGTGTAGGAGCGTTTTTGTGTCTGTAATTGCATAAATAATACCCGCTATTCCTCTACCTCTATTATTTTCTCAGCCGAAACGTGATAATGCTCAATCTTGACTAACGGGTCTAGTCCGCGATATCGTCCATCTCCCTCAACGTCACTTGAATCGGGACAGGGTGAGAGAGGTTCCCAGATACTCTTGATTGAGCCTAACTCATGACCGAACCGCACCTCGTCTATTTAGGGCTTGCTGAATACCGTTTTAATCTATTTCATAAATAATTTAAATCTATAAAACTGGATTGATATGTAAACATAATTTAAAGACCGAGTAAATGAAGTTGATATAAGAAAGGAGACGACCGATGGTAGCAGTAGCAGAGGGAATTCAGCGTCGGTTGACGATGCAGACGACCGAAATTGCCCCGGATACCACCGCAATCCGATCGCTAGATTGGGATCGCGATCGCTTTGATATAGAATTTGGTTTACAGAATGGCACGACGTACAACTCATTCCTGATTCGGGGTGAAAAAACGGCGCTGGTGGATACCTCCCATGAAAAGTTTCGCCAACTCTATCTCGATACTCTGAAAGGATTAATTGACCCAGCTAGATTAGATTATCTAGTCGTCAGCCATACGGAACCGGATCACAGTGGCTTAGTCAAAGATATTCTGGCACTTGCCCCGAATATTACAGTTGTGGGGTCGAAAGTGGCGATCCAATTTCTGGAAAATTGGGTCAATCAGCCGTTTCAATCGCAAATCGTCAAAAATGGTGATCGCATTGATTTGGGAAATGGACATATCCTCGAAGCCGTAATTGCTCCCAATCTCCATTGGCCCGATACGATTTTCACCTATGATACCAAAACCCAGGTTCTGTTTACCTGTGATGCCTTTGGCATGCACTATTGTGATGATTACACGTTTGATGAAGACTTAGACCTACTCGAAGAAGATTTTAAATATTACTATGACTGTTTAATGGGTCCAAATGCCCGTTCTGTGCTATCCGCCCTGAAACGGATGGACAAGTTACCCGAAATTACCACCATTGCCACAGGTCATGGACCCCTACTTTATCACAACCTGAGTGAACTCACTGGACGTTACCGTCGGTGGAGTGAGGAACAGGCAAAAGCAGACACGACTGTTGCTGTATTTTACATATCCGATTACGGGTATAGCGATCGCCTCTCCCAAGCCATTGCCCATGGAATTACCAAAACCGGTGTGGCGGTGGATATGATGGACGTGCGATCGGCTGATCCGCAAGAGATTAAAGAATTGATGAGTATAGCGTCTGGGGTGGTGATGGGTACACCACCGACGACGGGGGAAGTCGCCTCTATCGCCCAAACTGCGATGGGTACAATTTTGGGGGCGACAAATCCGAAGCAGTCTTTTGGTGTATTTGAATCGGGGGCTCTTGAGAGTGAATCAGCTTATCTGTTGGTGAATAAGTTTCGGGATTTAGGACTAACGCCAGGGTTTGCGCCGATTTTAGTCAAAGATACGCCTAATGAACAGGTTTATCAGTTATGTGAAGAAGCGGGAACGGATTTAGGACAATGGTTATCACGCGATCGCACGATTAAGCAAAGTAAGTCCCTGGATAGTGATTTGGATAAAGCCTTGGGGCGACTCAGCAGTGGATTGTATGTTATTACGGCTAAAAAGGGGAATATCAGCAGTGCGATGGTAGCGTCGTGGGTGACGCAAGCCTCATTCAAACCCCTGGGTATATCTGTGGCGGTGGCAAAGGATCGGGCGATCGAGTCGTTAATGTATGTTGGCGATCACTTTGTTCTCAATGTCCTAGAAGCTGGAAATTACCAGGGACTGATGAAGCATTTCCTCAAGCGCTTCCCGCCCGGTGCGAACCGTTTTGATGGGATTAAAACCTATTCTGCTAGCCATGGTTCTCCGATTTTAGCCGACGCCCTAGCCTATATGGAATGTGAAGTGAAAAGCCGCTTAGATTGTGGCGATCACTGGACGATTTATGCCACAGTTTCTACCGGTCGGGTTTCTCAGACGGATGGGATGACGGCGGTACACCATCGTAAGGTGGGGAATCATTATTAGTCATTTGTCATTTGTTTTTGACTAATTGGTGCGATCGCTGATCGCGTAGGGGCGCAAAACTTGCATCCGCCCGCCCCTACATAACACCCTACCTTCCCTATTTTTTTAACGTTGCAATCCGTTTCCTCGACCTTGGATTAATGGATTTTCAACTGCTTCTCGGTACTGCTCAACCTCTTCTGTATACGCAATCGGCAGAACACACTCCACATTTTCGTGAGGACGGGGAATAATCACCCACGATTCTAAGGTTGCACCATAGGTTTTTTCAACGGCGGCAATCCCCGCATCCATGGCAGTTTTTACCTCAGAAACATCGCCACGAATATTCAGATTAAAACGAGCGCTACCGACGCGGATATAACCGACTATCGTCACTCGACCCGCTTTCACCATGGCATCGGCTGCGGCTAATATACCGGGAAAGCCTTTGGTTTCAATTGACCCAACTGCTACTATTGACATTGCCTAATCTCCTCAATCAGTGAAATTATTAAATCAAAAACTTATTCTACGAATTATGGGTTTTTTTCAGGAAAATACTCTTTGTCTTTAGCATTCTTATCGCGAACTAGACCTAGAGAAACTGAAACTTTTACCCTTTCCTTAATCAGTTAAAATGTACGAAACTGTTCAACTTGACTGGTATATTCAATCGGTAGAACGGTGTCAACATTTTCGTGGGGATTAGGAATGATGTAGTAAGCAGTTATCTCGGCGCCATAGGTTTTCTCCACCGCTTCTAGACCCGCATCTACAGCCACCCTGACCTCGGATATTTTGCCCCGAACGCTGACCATAAAGCGACCACTTTCATTGCGATCAAACTTTACCAGGGTAACAGCGCCAGCTTTGACCATCGCGTCTGCTGCGGCAAGTATCCCTGGAAACCCCAACGCTTCAATCGTCCCAACTGCTGCTGGCATGATTGCTCTGTTGCCTCCACCTCAAAAGACTGTATCCAACTTATTGTACGGGGCTTGATGACCCATTTGGGCGAAATTAGATTATAGATTATTTTTTAGATGAAATAAAACTTCATCAATTGAAATATTTTAATGGGTGGGATTTCCAGAGGACGGTTTGGCGTTGACGGGTAAGATGACAGTCACCGTTGTCCCTTTGCCCACCTGAGTCGCGATCGCAATCTTCCCCTGATGCAAATCTACACAATTTTTAACAATAGACAGTCCCATGCCCGTCCCGGCAATTGTACTGACATTGCTGGCACGGAAAAAGGGGGAAAATAATCGAGGTTGCTCCGATTCGGGAATACCAATCCCTTGGTCTTGAACTTGAATGATAATGCTGTCATCCTTGTGGCGTAGAGACAAGGAAACCGTCGTGCCTTTGGCAGAATACTTAATCGCATTGCTAAGGAGATTGGTGACGATATGTCGCAGCATCTGCTTATCTAACTCCGCTTCACCAGACGAGAGTTGAGCATTATAAGTCAAAGTATAGCGATCGCCGACCATCAGTCGCTGTTCGTCTACCAATTGGAGACAAAAGTCTTCCACATTCAACGGTTCGGGATTAAACTGAAGTTCGCCAGCTTGGGCTTTATTAAACGTGAGAACCTCTTCCACAAGCTGAGCCATCTGCTTGACGCCCATTTGAATCCGGTCTAAATAAGTTTGTTGTTTCTCCTGTGATAACTGATCACTGTACCGTTTCAGGAGTTCTGTTGAGGTTAAAATTACTGCCAAGGGTGTGCGGTATTCGTGGGAAATCATTGCCACAATCCGAGATTTGAGTTCACTCAATTCCTGTTCAGCGATTAAGACTTTGCGAATTTCGGCTTCGGCTTTTTGGCGTTCGGCGACTTCCGTTGCCAGTTTAACCCGTTCTAGTTCTAGGGCTTGGGCTTGACGGCGTTCGCTGATATCACAAAACACTAAAACCGCACCCTTGATCTGGTCATCGTTGGGGCGCATTAAGGAAACATGATCTACGATTGGCGTCTTGGTTCCATCTCTGGCAATTAACAGGCGATTATGTCCTTGATTCAGGACAGGTTCACCCCGCAGCAGTAGCATCACTGGGTTTTCCACAACTGTATTCGTGGCTTCATTGAGAATTTGCACGACTTCAGTAATGGGTTTGCCCATCGCTTCAGTAGACAACCAACCCGTAACGGTTTGGGCGATAGGATTCATATAAGTAATGCCGCCCATTGCATCCGTTGCCACTACCGCATCATGGGTTGAGTCGAGAATCGTCGAGAGAAATTCCTCGCGTTCGATTAACTGCTGTTGGGTTTGATGCTTATAAAGCGCGATTTCGATCGTAATCCCTAAATCTCGTTGATTAAAGGGCTTGACAATATAGCCAAATGGCTCTGTCACTTTAGCACGCGCCAAGGTAGCCGCCTCGGAGTGAGCCGTCAGGTAGATGACGGGTATTTTAAATTGGCTGCGAATTTGATCGGCGGCTTCAATTCCATCCATTTCTCGGTGTTTGAGAACAATATCCATCAACACCAGATCCGGATGAGTTTCAGCGACTTTAGCGAGGGCGGCTGTACCAGAATTGGCGATATCCACCACGTCGTAACTCAGTCGTTTGAGTTGACCGGCAATGGCTTGAGCAGTAATAATTTCATCTTCGACAACTAGAATCTTTGCCCTTGCCACACCACTATTCCTCTATATATTCAAAAGAATCCCCCGTCTGTCACTCGGGGGAGGATCAAGAGAGGACACCAAGTTTGATAACAGATGCTATGAAATTGTTGATGTATTGGTTACCACCTCAAGATTCTGGGCAGTCTTGCCATTTTTATTATTGGTATGACCATTGCCATTACGAGGCTGAAGCACACCATATCCGCCGTGATTTCGTTCATAGATGACGTTAATCTCATCGGTTTTCGCATTCCGGAACATATAGAAGTCGTGATCGACCAGTTGAAGCTGTTCCAAGGCTTCTTCAATGGTCATCGGCGGCATGGCGAAATATTTCATCCGCACGACTTCTGTGGGCAGTTCGGGAGCGCGATCGCCAATTAAATCCTCAACCACAGGTGCTTCATGAATAACAGCGCCTGTTTTCGGTTGTGCCTGTGTTTTCTTTTGCAGCCTTTCTTTGTATTTACGCAGTTGACGCTGAATCTTATCTGCCACCAGATCGATACTGGCATACAAGTCTTCGCTACTCTCCTGGGCACGAATTACGGTTTTATTGGCATATATGGTAACTTCGGCAGTTTGCTTCGTGCTGATCCGAGGATTACGGGCAACAGAGAGATGCACGTCTACCTCAGTCGTCATATTCTGAAAGTGATTGACCGCTTTTTCTATCTTTTGATTAACATATTCTCGAATTGCATCAGTGATTTCAATGTTCTTGCCCTGGATCACAAGCTTCATACTGACTACTCCGTCCTGTAGTATTGTGTCGTAATAGAGCAGAGCTAGGGCTGGTCTTAGCTGCTCTTGGAGGATACTTCTATTGTAAGGCGGAGTGTGGATAACTTCTGGATGTAAGCAGCAATACTTTACGTAAGTTTGTTCTCTGATATATTCCTTAACCAAGGAATAAGGTATAAATGGCACAAAATGGGGACAAGGAATGCCCAGACGTACCATTCTACGTCTGGAACAGTCAAGGGGGGCAGGTTGAGTGGCCTCTTCCCCACCTCTTCTCCAATAGAGGGAGATGAGGGAGTCAACGGAGGTGTTAACCCAAAATACAACCTGTCCGAGGCGGTAATTCTATCGCCAAATTGTTTTGATTCCAGGTGAAGCAGGCGTCGCCGTACAGGATTTGACGACGTGGTGATAATTCTGGCGGCGCCTCAACCTGAACTTGGGTGGTTGTCATTCCTGCATTGACGGCAATAATTAACTCATCTGCCTCCAGTTGGCGGGCGAAGATATACGTCATTCCCTCGGCAAAGAGCACTTTATAGCTACCTGTACGCAGGGCGGGGTGATGATGACGCAGGGCAATAAGCTGACGGTGACAATCGAGAATCTCTTGATTCCATTGAGATTCTAAGGGAAAACCCCGTCGGGAGTCTGGATCTAATGCACCGGGTAAACCGACTTCATCTCCATAGTAGATGCTGGGGGCGCCGAGAAAGGTAAACAGTAATAGCGTAGCTAGCTTAACGCTTTCGATCGCTTCGGCGGATGGATTTTTCTTCCCGCCACTGGCAATGGATAGCAGTCGGGCTGTATCATGACTGGCTAGCAGGTTGAGTTGGGTGAGTTGAATTTCCCAGGGGTATAGCTGCAACAGATGCTCGATTTTAGCGGCATAACCCGGTGCATCTAGGGGAGGATAGGGTTCGTAAGAGGGTTGTTCTACGTATTCGTGAACCACGCGATCGCCTGCGGTAAAGGCGATGGTGGGTCCGGTGAATAGGTAGTTCATTACCCCGTCAAATTGAGTCCCATCTAGCCACTGACGAGAGTCTACCCACACTTCGCCGACAATATAGGCATCTGGGTTAATGGCTTTGACGCGATCGCGAAATTCTTGCCAAAATCCTGGCGCTTCAATCTCATAGGCGACATCTAAGCGCCAACCATCGACGCCGAGTTTAATCCAATATTCGGCAACCTGCATAATATATTCCCGCACGTCGGGATTATCATGGTTGAATTCGGGTAACGCCCGATTGCCTTCCCAACCGACATAGTTAGCTGGTTTGCTGCCATCATAGGCTGATAGGGGCCAGCGTTCAATCTTGAACCAATCTAACCACGGCGAATAAGGACCATTTTCGAGAATGTCATGGAAGAAGAAGAAGCCGCGACTTGCATGGTTAAATACACCATCCAAGACGACTTTCATCTCCCGCTGATGACATTTCTCCAAGAGTGTCATGAATGTACCATTCCCCCCTAATACTGGGTCGATCTGATAATAATCGTGAGTGTGGTAACGGTGGTTACTGGCGGATTGAAAGATGGGGGTAAAGTAAATGGCATTAACGCCTAAATCTTGCAAATAATCGAGTTTTTCCATTACCCCCCACAGATCTCCGCCCTTATAACCTTGTAAGGTGGGCAGGGCATCCCAGGGTTCTAGGGGAAGTGTTTTAGCCACTTGCGAACGGGGTGGATGACCCTTGGCGAAGCGATCCGGGAATATTTGATAGAAGACGGCGTGCTTCACCCAATCTGGCGTCTGAATCTGCATTGATAATGGTCTAGTTCTTCTCTACTAGAGTACAAGTATGGTTCGCTAAATACGATTTATGTTATTGAAGTTAGTATTTTACCCGAAAACTGTCTTTAAGCCAAAGAAAAACGGCTCTCCCGTACATGGTGTGATAAATTTTACTTATGTGTGTGGCGATTGGCTTGATTTGAGGAAAACTTAGCTTTTAAGCTGGATTAGTTGGGTAACATTATCAACCCAACCTACAAGCATTACACCCTGGGACTTTAGCTTAATTCACAAGACTTTATTATCACTCTAAGTACGGGAGAGCCAATGTCATCTGTCCTAAGTCGTATATTTATCGAATTTGGCGATTCATCCCTGACCATACTAAAAAGTTGGTTGGGGATGAATCGAATGGTTTAAGCTGTCATCATAATTTCCTTAGCTGTACTAATTTCCTCAGATGTAGTTTTACACCATCCTTCCACATTGAGTTCTTGCAACAAATCTTTTCCGGCTGGATTTGTATTCATCTCTAAAAGAACACGTTCTAATTCACTCTTATGAGCCATGGCATTGGGACTAATATGGATACTATGAAAGATGACCTTTTCTTGCGATTCAGCAAAGGCATTAACCATCGCCTTGGTATTGGCTGAGAGTTCCTTGTATGTGTCTTTATAGACAATGCCGAAAGGGGCTTCATTTTTGGACACGCTATTGATCACTCCTAACCAGGAGGATTTATCCAAGATTTGTGCAGGTGCAATTCCTTTTTCTTTGAGGCTATGTAAAGCAACCTTACTCGGTAGCATACTTTTGACAGTGGCAAGAGTTTTCCCTTGCAGCGAATCTAAGGTGGGATTGGCGATATCCTGATTAGCAATATACACGACTTCATCATAGAGATTGATCGGACGAACTACAGCAGAAAAGCCTTGTTGTTCCCGCAGACGGATACTATCAGCAGGGTTAGCATAGACGATATCGGCTTGCTCTAGATGTTGATGAAAATCCTGGAAATCCAGCGAAACATCTAAATGTACTTTGACATCAAGCTGATTATTTAAATACTGGACAAACCGAAACCATCGATCCGGTTTTTTTGCCGTATCATGGGGACAGATCATCAGGGTTAACTTGTTCATGGAGGGGTCTATTTTTTACCTGCATTGGCGGAAGAGGATTATTATTTTCCTCTGATTCCTTTTTTCCTGGAAATTTGACCCAATCAGGAACGTGAATTATTGCTTTTAGTCATAAAACGGCATCAGGGTTATAGAGTAAGATATATTAACCGATGAATTAAGCTGTCATGGCGTTAAATTGGGGAGAAGTAGCGGGGGGAGCATGTCATCTTTGTAGGTTGGGTTGAGGAACGAAACCCAACGATAGTTATCGGTGAGGAGGGCGGGTTTTGTTGAACAGTTATCGGTGAGGAGGGCGGGTTTTGTTGAACAGTTATCGGTGACTAGCTAACTTAGTGGCTAAACCCGCCCCTACAGTAGCCCCTAATTATTACTTATTACCTAATCCCATTCAGGACCCGTCAATGTACCTCGCAGACGCCAGTTTCCTTGGGGAGAAAACACGTCTAAAAAACCACTATTTAATTGTTGCTGAACATAAGGACTATCCAACACCGCCCAATCATCGAGAACACGCTCTTTGCCATTAATCTGAGCTAAGCCCGCCCCTCGATTGGGTTGATAGGTCATCTGTAAGCGATCGCCGGCTAAACTGGTATAGGTAAGCTGACCCATTGTCTCCCAAGAGCGATCGCGAATCTCTGTTTGGTCAAGTGCTTGCTGTAAAGCCTCGATTGTGGGATAATCATCAACACTGGCTACATCGGTAATCCAAGCGGTATTCCTGCCGATTGCCGCTAACACTTGGTAATCAGAATATTTCTCTGATACCTGACTTTGCCAGTCCATCTGTTCACCCCAAGGACGGGCGCAAAGGAAGGTATTTTCAATTCGCCAAATGTACCAATCCCTATAGCGCTGAGGTTTCCCATATCGACTCGGTAAAACTAGGTGAGAACGCCCCAGTACATCGGATGCTTTATCTTGTGGATTTAATCGTAACTGATAAATCACCGCACCCTTTTCTTGGACGTACTGATCTCCTGGAGAACGCCCTGTCGCCATGGCGGAATGATAGGTTCCACCTAGACTAACAACGGCATTATTTTGCCCCTTTGGATCACGGATGACTAATTTATAGGTAGCATATTGGGCATTAATGGTGCCTTTGACTTGATACGAACGACTGGGGTCAATTAATGTACCCAAACTATAGTCTGGAGTCACATAAAATGTTTCCCAAAATCGGTTGTCTTGGTGATAACTATAATAACCCGGATGACTGGCTTTAAGCTGAAAGGGTAATTTTATCTCCTTACGGGCAATCGCTCTCAATTGGGGCGGCGGGCGATAATCACTCAACGCGGCAGGTAATGCTACCCTAGTAACACCCCGATCCATACGCTGAACCGGTGCTAAACTATCCCCCCACCAAATCCAAGCCACCCCACTCAAACCACTATCATCCCACGTCCCCCGATCAAAACCGCGACTTTCCGCACCGCCTGCGGTTCCCCAACTGAAGCGCACCGCCATATTGACGGCGTACCAATCTAATGCGGCTTTCGCCAACTGGCGCAATTCAGGAGTATCGGCAAAATCATAGAGATTCAGCAAACCTGCGATCGCATAACCATAATACGTCGAAGAATGAAACTCTCCCTGTCCAATTGTCAGGAACTTATTCAATTCTGCCCTAAGCCAAGCCTCATTTGTCGCCGCCGTCGCTGGGAGAGGCGTAGGGAAACCACTTCCATCCATCAGGGCTAAACCGGAAATACGCTGCATGAACTGATGATTTTCTGTACCCTGTTCCAGCCACTCCCGCACACGCGGCGAATCCACCATACTACGGTAAGAGGATTGTACCGCTTTGGGCATGGTATCTCGGAATAAGAAGAAGATGCGAATATCGTAGGGGCTGCGAAAGTGATAAAGATCCGGTTTTCCTTCATCTAAACCTAAGAGTATATCCCAGGTTTGCTGGCGATCGTATTGTTCCCCTAAGCTGAGGCGGGCAAGAATGACTGGAAGTAGGTACTTATGGGGGTCACTAATTGTGCGAGTACGCCACCAGGTATCCAATCCCTGCAAATCCTCCGCCGCCACCTTTTCTCGAATTGCCAAACTCCGCGCCCGAAATGCGGTTTCTGCTTCCCCTTCATCTAAAATACGCTCTTTGAGCAGGGTTTGGGACTGTCCAGCTCCTCCCCATTGCCATTCAGACAACAGGGTTCGACTCAGGGGAAAATCTGCCGCCCAATCCGCCGTACCGACGAGTGCGGTAAGAGTTGTCAGCGCTAGAACTAGGACTTTGACCGAGAACTAGGGATACAAGCCTCGTCCTTTTAGGACGACTTTTTATTTTCTCTTAGTCTTGTATTGTAATAAATAATGTGTTAATCTATAAAAGTAGTCTAGCACAGGCGAAAGTCGTGAGTATCGCCAATCGAT
>NZ_JAVJZI010000079.1:0-3121 GCF_040223135.1 Coleofasciculus sp. G3-WIS-01 | reverse complement strand
TTTTTTTCCACCAAGATTAGAAATGATTTCACCTGTCCAGCTTACGGTTTTACTGGTGTAGGCTTCATTGCAATCAAGTACGACTTTGCCCGTCTCAAACGCCTTGTGCTTCAAGAACCTTTCAAAGCGGTAATGCGCCCAAGACAACATCTGTCTAACCGATTTAGACCTGAGTTTTCTTGTGGACTTAACCACCATTTGAGATACGTCAAACGTCGGGAGCAAAATGACATCAAAGTGATCGACTAAGAATCGAGCAACCTTGTGATGCATCTCGTCAATTAAATGGCGAATTCTCAACCTCAATCGGTCAGCCGCCTTTTTTAATCTCCGACGCTGCTTGGCTTTGGCTTTAGTTATACGGGAAATTAAATCATCGAGGTAATAACAGAGTCGTTGGATGCGTCCAATATCTCCCCTCCCTATCCAGCCAAAGCTATCTTCAGTGAACAAGGTTAGAAATGAGCGAACGCCAGGGTCTAGCGCCACGACACGTCCTTGGTTCTCGGACTTAATTCGTGGCACGTCATGGGGAACGCAGATGTAGTGTTGACCATGATGGAACACCAATCGGCAATCCCCAATATTGTCGGGCAACTGTTCTGTGTAGCGTATCTTACCCAATATTGTGTGATATATTCCCAAGTGGGTTACGGCTGATTTAGGAATATAACTTGACTGAATTCTGTCTTTACGGGAGCGAAACTTAACTTTTTGGATTTGCCCCGTTTTCTTGTATTTTTTCTTAGCTTCTCTTACGGCTGTACAAGCGTCCTTAATAGCTATTGATTTAATTTGATAGGGGACTTTTTTGCACCACTCTGGCAATGAGTTCAATAACCCTCCCTTGATTGCCTTCCAGTTAGCTTTACTGTCGGGTTGCTGCAAGTATTCAACGGTTCGATTGAAAACAAACCTTGATACTCCCATCCATCTTTTGACCAGGTTTCTCTGCTCAGGGTTTAGGTAGATTCGGATCTTCTTTGATTTTCTTACCGTACTTTCTCCAGTCCTGCATTCGGCTAGAGTTGACATGGATAATGGAGAGTAGAGCCTGGGCAAGTTCTGATTTTGGACAGTGTACAGATTGGTCTCAAACCACGATGCTTCCACCGTTTGGCTCGAGAAGGTACTGTATAAGCTCTCTTCCCAATCGGCACAATCGGTCTTTACAGGCAACAACAATTGTGAGCTTATCCCCTTCAAGAAGTCTGTCCAGTAGGGAACGCAATCCTTTCCTTTTGATGTAGAGACGCGCCATGGCGCGTCTCTACCGGCTTCTCTCAAAGGAATATAGCCAATATGAGTAAATGTAAGCCAATATGAGAATATAGTATCATACTGGCTATCTGTTATCAACCTCTGTGGGAATACCGATTCCGGTATCTTCAACCTGAATCAAGGCTTGATCGGTGGGTGTAAGTAGACGCAGTTCGATCATGCCTCCGGCGGGTGTATAGCGGCAAGAATTACTGAGGAGATTCGCGATCGCTTGCCGCAACAAATTGGCGTCGGCATTGACTTCAACCGCCATTTTGGGTAACTGACTCGTCAGCGTTAGCTGATAGGTTTTCGCTTGCGGTAGCCAATCAACCACTAAATTACTTAATAAATCGCTCAGATCAACACATTGGAGTGAATCAGCCGTCAATAACCCTTCATGTCGCGCCAAAAATAACAAATCACTCACCAGTGAACTCATCTGTTTCGTCAGATTGACAATCTTATCGAGTCGTTGGCGCAGTGGAATTGACTCTTCTTCCAAGTCATCGAGATCCATCAATCCCACCTGAGCATTACTCAACACTGCCGCTAAAGGCGCCCGCAATTCATGAGAGGCATTGGCGGTAAATCGTTGGAGTTGCTCACAGACAATCTCCAGACGTTGATTCGTTTGACGCAAGCGATCTTCTCGGTTGGCTAACTCTCGTTCCAACTGATAGAAAAGGTGAACGGCAAACCAGGCACTGAGCGTCCCAATCACACCAAAAATACATAACACAATCCAGGTAATTTGTCGATAAAAGTCTTGGTGTTGTCGGCGTTGTACCCATAATTCTTCCTCGGTGTGGGCAAAGCGATCGATTTCTATTCGGGTAGCATCCATCGTCGCTTTTCCTTCCTCTAACCACGCATAGAGAGAGGCAACTGGAACAAAAATATCGGTTTTTCCCTGAATGAGTTTTAGTTCTCGCTGTAAGGTTAATTTCTGTTGAAAAATCCTTAAATTCTCATCAACCCGTCTCCGAATATCCTGTATGCGTTGGGTTTGTTGAGGATTGTCTTGTACCAGTTGTTCTAATCGATCCAACGATTTAGGAATAATCGCTTTAGCCCGGTTGTAAGGAGTCAAAAATTCATCTCGTTGGGTTAATCCATACCCTCGAACTCCGGTTTCCGCATCAACCAAGGCATTTAGGAGACGTTTTGTTTCCAAACGCACAATTTGAGTGTGTTGCACCCAGGTTTCATCTTCCACCAAGCTGGCTTTCAACCAGGCAAATGCCGACAATGCCATGAACAAACAGGTTACGGGAAGTACAATAATCACAGTTCCCCGCACTCGAATCGGCAGTGTTTGCCAGCGTTGATGAACAACAGAAACTGGATGAGTCATATCTCAAGCAGAAGGCGGTTCAAGACGATAACCTGTGCCGTAGAGGGTTTCAATCCAACCGTCTACACCCATTTCGCGCAACCGTTGACGCAGGCGTCTAATCCGAGCGGTTACCGCATTACTTTCGGGTTCCTCTCCCCATTCCCATAGTGCCTTCTCAATCTGATCGTGAGTGAGGATCTGGTGAGGATGGCGCATCATGTACTCCAGAAGTTGAAAATCACGGCTTGCCAGTTTCAGGCTAACGCTTCCCCGTTCCACGCGCATGGTGTCGAGATGCAGGGATAGATCGCTAACTTGCAACACGTCACCGCACCAGAGGGGCGCTCGTCGCCGCAAAGCCCTCACCCGCGCCAGCAGTTCTTGAACAAAAGTTGAGCGCAGTCCCCATCTAAAATCGCAAGATTTAGGTGGGGGAAAGCGAAACACTAACAATTTTGGTAGAATTCCGACAGGTACGGCGGCATTTATTTGTTCGGCACGACCTACAGAACCTAGAAAACT
>NZ_JAVJZI010000122.1:0-3452 GCF_040223135.1 Coleofasciculus sp. G3-WIS-01 | reverse complement strand
GTTCTAGGATACTTCCCCTCACCTACATGACTATTAAGTTGTCATCTGCTGAGGATTAAAGTGCTTTCTCAACCCTTATGGTTACTCAACAGATGCCAGTCGTCCCCCTGTTGCCAGGTTTAGACTGAACGAATCGCACTCACGGTCTAAAACAAACCCGCACAGACACTTATGTGTTCGTGTTGATAATGATTTTTTAACTATACAACCGCAATTGGAACAGTTTTGTGAAGTGTAGTGAGGCTTGACGGCAACTGTTGCTACACCAAACACTTTTCCAAAATACTCAAGCCAGCGTCTAAATTCAGACCAAGCGGCATCGCTAATCGATTTCGCTAGGTGATGATTCTTAACCATATTCCGCACTTGCAAGTCTAGCCTTCGGCAAGCCGCTGGCGCGTCTACATAAGCTACCAAGTCGTTAGACTGGATTACGCACAATGCAGTCTTTACTGCAAAGTCTTTACGTTGCCTAGTCACTTTCAAGTGTTTCTTAGCTAACTTCTGCTTAGCTTTTTTGTAGTTGTTAGACTGTGGTTTACCCTTTCTAAACTTCTTAGATACTCTCTTTTGGAGTCTCTTCAGTTGTTTTTCTGATTTTCTAAGAAACCTTGGATTATCAACTTTTACACCTCTTGAGTCAGTATATAAATGGTTTAAACCAACATCTAATCCTACAGTATTTCCCGTTGGTATTTTCTTCTGTGTCCTGTCATGATCAATACAGAACTGAGCATAATATCCATCAGCGCGACGTACTACCCTAACTCGCTTAATCTGTTCGAGTTGATAGTAGTTTAAGTCACGAGTACCGTAGAGCTTGAATTCTCCAGCTTGAAATCCATCAGTGAATGTGATTGAATCACGAGTTTCTGAAAGTTTCCAGCCAGAAGTTTTATACTCTACCGAACCATGGTTAGCGCGATTCTTTTTGTACTTAGGATATCCCTTCTTTCCTTTGACTTGCTTTTTGCAGTTATCAAAGAATCTTGAGATAGCCGCCCAAGCACGCTCTGACATTGCTTGTCGGGCTTGAGAGTTTAGTTTTCCAGCCCATGTCCACTCTTTACTCTTACCAAGAATCGTACAATACTTGGATAAGTCGTTGCGGTTTTTTGCATGACCATCTTCCCAATAGCGAAGGCAAGCGTTACGGATAAATACACCTGTACGAATAGCTTCGTCTAGCCGTTCGTACTGATGTTTTTTACCTTTTAACTTGCCTTCGTAAACAATCATTTTACCGCGTCAAACTTATGGTAGAATTATAGCATAATTTAGATGAGACTAGCAACTGAAGTTGCTAGCCTGTAAGAGGCGATTGAAATCGCTGCTATACAAACAAAGTCCGCCTGCGCGGACTGGGTTATAACCGGGGTAGCTAACCCGGGTTTGGTATTATTCGTCATTCGTCTTTAACATAAGCAGGCAGTTGAAACCCAAACAGCGCTCCTTTCGGTTTTCGGTTCTCTGCCCAAATTGTACCGCCATGGGCTTCAATAATCTGCCTCGTCAGGTATAGTCCTAGTCCCGAACCTGTGGCTTGGCGATTGGTGTGTCCTTGATAAAATCGCTCGAATAGGTGAGGTAATTCTTCCTCTGTAATGCCTTGTCCACTATCAAGCATCCTGACAATCTGATACTCTCCAGGGGATGCTAGTCTCACTTCGACTTTGCCGCCACGGGGGGAATGGTTGATGGCATTAACGAGTAAATTGGCAAACACTCGCTGCAATTGTAAAGCATCCCCATTCACCCATAAAGAACGGCGAAAGTCCGATTCACTATGATTCAAGAGGATATGTACCCGACGGCTGGCGGCTAAATCGGTGAAGGTGGCAATTACTTCCTCTGCTAACGCGACTAAATTTACAGGTTGGCGTTGGAGTTTTAGCCCCTCGGCATCATTACGATAAACATCCAGCAGCGTCTGGATGAGTTGTAATGAGGCATGATGAGAGCGATCCATCATCCTCAGCACTTTTTCTTGAGGCGGCGTTATCGTGCCAAATTGACCACCCTGAAACAATTTTATTGTTTCAATCGCTCCCAAGAGGGGGGTTTTCAGGTCATGGGTGAGGGTAGACACAAAATCTTCGCGAATACTGGCGAGTTGGGTTTGGGCTTGCAACTGGGCTTTGTGTCGCGCGATCGCTTCTTCATAGCGGCGGTTGCGATCGCTTAACCAACCTGTCGCGACTAATGCCATCACCGCAATGAATCGATTGGCGACTGTTGCTGGATTGGTTAATTCTACAGTGGGAACCACCAGATTTAAAAGCGTTAGCACAGAGGCTATCAGCGTGACTTGCAGGGTTGCTGAACGATTTAAGCGGGGGTTCGCCAGCAAAATTGGTCCGGTGTACAGGTAGCCAAACACGTAGTCTGAGGGTGTGGCATACTCCAAGGCAATCACCACAGCAAACGTCCCAGCTATCAGCCAACAGGTTTTGTGGTACTGGTTTTGAGGGAAAAATTTCGGTTTTAGAGCCAGTAATCGGCGCAACATTATAATTCGCTTTGTTTATTTTATCCAAGCCTATAGATTACTCCTAATCTAGCCTAAACTTAGCGTTCAGCTACCAACTATATCTCCAAGTATATATCTTTAATTAGACCTAGATATTCATCAAATATAAATTCGCATATAATCCGATAAATTTAAGCCATTATTGAAAAAACAAATAAATTTATACTCGATGGATGATGTGCATTTTCTCCTCAGCGTTAATAATTAAATTATTGAAAACTCGCTCACCATTCCCAGAACAGCTATCGAGGCAAAACCATGTTTACATTGTCAATCCACCTGATTCACCATCAAATTCAATGGTATAGCCGCCAATTCGGTATGAATTTTTCGGTTTTACCAATACCCAAAGAATGCCTACTCATGAATACGGTGAGACTCACCCATGGAATTGCCTCCACAATTGAAGCAGCAATGAATTACGGACAGGACTTTCTCTTGGTCGCTTTTTCCGACGCGATCGCCTCTATTTACGAAGTCCTAAATGACAACAGTGATGCCCTATTCCCGTCGGACTGGATTCGTCCCTTACAAAGGACAAATGATAAATAGGGAGCATGTTAACGCAAGTAGGTTGGGTTGAGGAACGAAACCCAACGCCACCATTACCGTGAACATAACGTGCTTTCCATGACATGCACCCGATAAATAACGTAGCTTGCTTCTTTTCGGAAGCGAGTATAACGATCACCGCCGTTAAACTTTACTCTACCCACCTACTGATTTATGTTACAATGCTTTTTCCAAATTGCCATAATCTTAGCAATATTAGTGGCAATTGTGGGTCTTCCGTACTTAGTGTGCTAAACTATTAAAATAAACCTTAAAATAATAAGATAAAAATGGCAAGGATAAAAAGAGAAATGACTAAGCTCCTAAACCTGCCGGGAGTTATAGCAGAAAATATCCAAGATGCTGAAGA
>NZ_JAVJZI010000120.1:0-32599 GCF_040223135.1 Coleofasciculus sp. G3-WIS-01 | reverse complement strand
GCCCCCCGCCCCCCCCCGCCCCCCCCGCCCCCCCCCCCCCGCGCCCCCCCTCCCCCCCCCCCCCCCCCCCCCCCCCCGGCCCCCCCATCCCCCCCCCCCCCGCCCCCCTCCAGACGCGGCAAGCCATAGGCTGCATCGCTAATCTTCCACGGGCGCAGCCATAGGATGCTACGCTTTTTTCGCACGGGGGAAGCCATAGGATGCTTCGCTTTTTTTGCACGGGGGAAGCCATAGGATGCTTCGCTTTTTTTGCATGGGGGAGACCAGAAAAAACTAACGGATTTAACCAATAAGTGTTGCCATCAAGGATAACTTTTTGGACTTCCCCCATAAAACTTAAAAGACACTACAAACCCCAATACTTTTTTACCCAGTCACTCCAATGAAAAAGCAGCAAAAATTTTGGCATAATGCCCACAATTTAGAGCCACTCCCTAACGACTATGAATCTTGGAAGGCTGCAAAAAAGCAGGACTTTATTTGGCAGCAAAGAATTTTAGAATCCCGCTACGATAACCTACCGCCACTCAAAAAAATTGACGTTATCGGCTTATTTTTTACTCTCTTAAGCATCAAAATGGATCGCTTAGCCGATGAAGCGCCCCGCAAATGGAACAAAGCCATTCACGCCCATGCCAGTGTGGCTAAGGTTAAGTTAATCCCCTCCCCGACCAGTCCATTTACCGGTTTATTCAAAGGAGCCGACTATGGTCTTCTACGATTATCCCTCACAGGTGATCCCAGCGATCGCGGATTTGCCCCAGGGTTAGCCCTCAAGCTTTTGGTGGATGGCAAACCCTCCGAAAACTTCTCGGCGTTGGTTTCCCTCACCGGTCAAGGCAATAACTATAATTTCTTTGCCAATGAATTGTCTAATATCGTTCCCGAAGAAAACGATTTAGGTCCTAAATTCATCAATTTAATCTTCCGCCGCGTCAGCAAATTTCCCCGCAAACTCTATTTACAAGGCTTTGCCAAAATAGACCAAACGGGTCATCCAGAACCTGATCCCTTTTATCCCTATCGCCTTTTTCTGGTTCCCAATCCCACTATTCAGTTTCCTGAACAACCACCCCATGATTTCAGAGATGACCTTGCCACAATTCCGGCTGGAACCTCTTTATTTTCCCTCTATGCCGTTGTTCCCCAAGAAGTAGGAGACGAAAACGCCAACCAGAACGCTGATATTATAGACCAGCCAAGTTATCGCCAAAACGCCCAAATTATCGGACATCTGGAAACCACCTCGGAATTTGTGGCATCCTACTATGGTGATAGCCAACTCTTTTTTAGACACCAGCGCTTCGCCAATCAATAATCCAGCTTTAACCACCATTGATATTCACAGTCGAATCCTGACTGGTGCCAAGCCGCTAAATCCACCTCCGTTAGTGGTGTTACATCGGAACAGTGCGGCTGAATCCCCTGACTCAACAGCGCCCAAACCAGACTGCGCGTCATATCCAGTCCCGTCTTCAACCACGATTCCTGATTACCTGGAATCCCCCGTTCCTGTACCGTATCCACATCCACCCAAATCCCATTCGCCCCCAAAAGAATTTGCGCTATCCACCCAGCTCGTGGTAAATGGCTCGGAGAGGTAATTAACTGAACATGACGCACCCCCCAGCGACGTAAAATGGGAATACCGAAGTAGAAATTACCAAACGTGGAATCCGCACATTTTTCTAACCAAACCTGACCTATTGGCGCGTTATACTTTTGAAAGATGAGCCAAATACAGGGTTCCTTAGAGCCTTGAGAAATCAAAACGGGAGTTTGGGGATGTTGTTTCACTAACTGAGCAACATAAACCTCTCGGCGAATACTTCCCCCCAAAACAAAAAACGTATCTACAGGTGCAGAGGCTCCTGCTGGCAATCTGAAGATACTAGCAAGTAACCCTATACTAAGAATAACGACTAGGCTTAATAGCCCTAAGCCTAACCAGCGTAGTCGTTGCTTAGACAGTAGCCAACGCGCAAACCCTAGCCAATGGCGTGTAATCAATCGTCTCACTCAGGCTTACCACTTGATTCACTCTTACTGTCCGAGGCGAAGAGATTGTCTTCATCAACAGGACAATAGGTAAACTGGCACAAAATTTCTGGAAATTAGCCAGATAAGTTGAGTATAGTAGCAATAGACGGATTTGATGCCGCCAGAACTATGCTATCCCTACTCAGGGTGAGTAACTTGAACTACGTCCTTGGACACCTCTACCCATTATTACCCAAAACTGGGGAGAGACTTGTCTTGATCAAGGTTACCACAGGGAGTATGTATACTTTATTGGTATACCTATCTAGCCAAAAACCACAGTTAGGTAGGTCAAAGAATGGTTCCGCCAGTTAGGTGTTGTTAGCCTGTGGACTGGTCGAGTGCCCTCACCACCAGGATGAAACAGGAAGTAAGTTCCAAAGATGTCCGCCTGTAGGTAACTTTGGGTAAGTCTTATGTAACGGAATGCCAATTATTGCAGCCAACGACTGGGTACGCTTTGACTGTCCGCTTTAAACCCACCCATAGTCTGTTCGACGTATTTCCCATGAATCAATATTCTAAAACCTTCCCTTGGCTCAAAAGCATCCTCTTAACTGGTGCGATCGCAACAACAGCCACATTATCATGGTTAGCCCCAATTGGCAGCAATCGCTCCGTCTCGGCGGCGCTTCAGGATAGTCCCAAGACGGTTGTTGATGAAGTTTGGCAAATTGTTAATCAGGAATACGTCGATCCCTCGTTCAATCAAGTGGATTGGCGAGCAACCCGTCAACAGCTACTCAACCGAAATTATACGTCTGTCGAACAAGCCTACCAAGCCATTCGCGACGCCCTAGAACCTATTGGTGATCCCTACACTCGCTTTTTAGAACCCGAACAATTTAAAGCCCTAACTGATCAAACAGCGGGTGAACTGTCTGGGGTAGGAATTCGCATGGGTGTTGATGAGAAAACCCAAAAGCTGGTTATTGTTGAACCGATTCAAAATTCGCCGGCGTTTGAAGCCCAACTTAAGTCGGGAGATAAAATCCTCGCCATTGATGGCAAATCCACTCAAGGAATGAGTGCTGAAGAAGCTTCGGCGTTAATTCGGGGAGAAGTCGGCTCATCGGTGATACTGCAAATTTCTCGTCAAGGGCAAAGTCCTTTTGATGTCACTCTAACCCGCGCCCAAATTGAGCTACCGTCTGTACACTATACCCTCAAAAACGAAGGTCAGATGCAGGTGGGTTATATCAGCGTCGATGAATTTAGTTCCCATGCGGCGGAACAAATGCAACGGGCAATCCGCAATCTGGATAGTCAAAATGTGGATGGCTATGTTTTAGATTTGCGTGGAAATCCTGGAGGGTTATTATACGCCAGTATTGAAATTGCCCGCATGTGGATTAATGATGGTGAAATTGTCCACACAGTTGATCGTAAAGGCGGAGAACAAAAATTTTCTGCCAACAAAACCGCCCTGACTCAACTTCCTCTCGTTGTTTTAGTTGATGGCAATTCAGCCAGCGCTAGTGAAATTCTAACGGGTGCGCTCAAGGATAATAAACGGGCGATGGTTGTCGGTTCGACTACATTTGGTAAAGCCGTCGTGCAGTCTGTCCATTCTTTATCCGATGGTTCGGGCTTAGCTGTTACGATTTCCCGCTACTATCCTCCTAGTGGTATTGATATTAATCACAAGGGAATTGCCCCTGATGTGAAAATTGATTTAACTCGCGCCCAACAGCAGCGTTTAGTGACACAACCGATGTTACGTGCCACAATCGAAGATCCTCAATATAAGCAAGCGATTACTGTTCTCGAAAATACAGTGCTAGCACAACGGGGTTTGAATAAACCGACTGAACCAATTAGTGTTCGGTAAGACTATCAATTGGGTTGGTTATTAGTCATTGGTGACTAGTTTTCTACTAATGACCTCCATTCAGCGACAGTAGGGGTTTGGTTACCAAACCCCTACTACGGCGTGGTGAGGATGTCTTTGCAAGAGTTTGAGCCTAAACCTGCCCCTATCATCAGACAGACGTGCCATGGCACTCTAGTTATCTTGATAAATTCGGGCTCCTCACCCCCGTTATTAATCGCCGGGTAAAAGGGGGTAACAAAGGCGGATTTGGTATCACAAATCAATCGGGTCTAACCAAAGAGGTTAGACCCAACTGATCGTTCTATTAGGACTTTTCAAGCCGTTAATTTTTCAGGTTTTAATCTGAGCTTACTAATGTTGGCAATATTCCACAGGTTCACCGCTTATTGACCCGCATAAATCTGTCTTTCTGGACTTGAGTTGGGTTTCGGTTTCCACCGAATCTAACCCCTTACTGCTACGCTAGGTTAGTTACTTCTGTGGCAGAGTCAAAGATGGGGGATGATCGTCATAACCTCTGACTCTTCGTTGGTTTTTCTCCAGTTATTATTGACTCTGGAGGACGACCTCCATATTTAAAGTAACATGATTGTCCCTAGTTGCCAAACAGGATTTACTAAAGTTTAGAAGTTGTTACAAATAGCAATTTTTTCGGTAAGCTTTACCTGAACTCCCAGTAAACGGTAATATTCACTACAGTTCTAGATCCGATTTAGACCAATCTTGTAATACGTAGGGTGTACATCGAGGAGGGGTGTAGTCAACGTGGCAGTACAATGGGATCTCTACAATCCAGAAGAATTCTATGATGAGCTGTTCTCAGCCAAAGGACAGCCACGACCGTCAGCAGCCGCCCTGATTAATTGGATGCAGGGATTGCGCCCTGATGAACTCCAGCAACACCGGGAAACTGCTCAAGTCGCCCTGCTGAAGTTAGGCGTAACCTTCAGTGTCTACAGTGATAATCAGGGCATTGAACGGGTTTTCCCCTTTGATATCATTCCCCGGATTATCTCAGCTCAAGAATGGGAAATACTAGAGCAAGGACTGAAACAGCGGATCACAGCGCTTAATCTCTTCCTCAACGACATGTATGGGGAACAGCGCATTCTCAGCGATGGCAAAATCCCCTACGAAATTATTTTTTCGGCAAAAGGATTCCTCAAACCTTGCGTAGGCTTAAAACCCCCAAGCGATGTCTGGTGTCACATTACCGGAACCGATTTAGTTCGCGATCGCGACGGTCAGTGGTATGTTCTGGAAGATAACCTGCGTGTGCCTTCTGGTATCTCCTACGTCCTAGAAAACCGTCGGGTGATGAAAACTACATTCCCGGCAATCTTCCAAACTATGGCAATTAAGCCAGTGGATGACTATCCCAGCCATTTGCTAGAAACCCTGCTCAATTTAGCGCCACATCAACTTCCTGACCCCACCGTCGTCGTCCTTACCCCGGGTATTTACAACTCCGCATACTTTGAACATTCCTTTTTAGCCCAGCAAATGGGTGTGGAATTGGTTGAAGGTCGGGATTTAGTCGTCGTGGATGGCTATTTGCAAATGCGAACGACTAAAGGATTGCGGCGAGTGGATGTGGTGTATCGCCGTGTCGATGATGACTTTTTAGATCCCCAAGTCTTTCGTCCCGACTCTTTGTTAGGTGTACCTGGACTCATGGATGTCTATCGCCAAGGTCGAGTCGCATTAGCCAATGCGCCAGGGACAGGAATAGCGGATGATAAGGTTGTCTATGCTTATGTCCCAGAAATGATTCGTTATTACCTGGGAGAAGAGCCAATCTTATCCAACGTCCCCACTTATTTATGTTGGCAGGAAGAAGACCGAAACTATGTTTTGAATAATTTAGAGAAATTAGTGGTTAAGTCTGCCAATGAGTCGGGGGGGTATGGTATGCTAGTGGGTTCGAGTTCCACTGAGGTGGAACGGGCGGACTTTGCTGAACGGATTAAAGCCAATCCTCGCAATTATATTGCCCAACCCATCCTTTGCTTGTCGCGAGTACCCACGTTAATTGATCATCAGGTAGAAGGACGACATGTCGATTTGCGCCCTTACATTTTGCATCGGGGAGACGATGTTTACGTTCATCCCGGTGGATTAACCCGTGTGGCTCTGAGAAAGGGTTCTCTGGTGGTGAATTCATCCCAAGGTGGAGGAAGTAAGGATACTTGGGTGCTTAACCATTTATAAATTATGAAGTAGGAATTTCTATTTCCTCTCCCCTGTGAAAAAGTTCCTTGAAAAAGGACTAATGACTAATTAGCAATAACCAATCAAAAATACTTATGCTAAGTCGGGTTGCTGATTCTATCTACTGGCTCAATCGCTATATCGAACGTGCGGAAAATATCGCTCGGTTTGTGGATGTTAATTTAAATTTAATGCTGGATATGCCACCAGGAGTGACCCAGCAGTGGAAACCGTTGGTGATTACAACTGGGGATTCAGATTTATTCCGCGATCGCTACGGGGAGGCTACCTCGGACAACGTTATTCGCTTCCTCACCTTTGACTCAGATTATTCCAACTCAATTTTATCGGTACTCCAGCTCGCTCGTGAGAACGCCCGTTCGATTCGGGAAGTGATCTCCTCAGAAATGTGGGAAGAGGTCAATGAATTTTTCCTGATGGTTAAAGAGGCTTCCCAAGGAGGAGCGCTACAAGCCTTACCTGATTTTTTCACCCAAGTCAAACTGGCTAGCCATCGCTTTGCTGGAGTTATGGATGCCACAATGACTCATAATGAGGGATGGCATTTTGGGCAAATGGGCAGATTGCTAGAGCGGGCAGATAAAACGACCCGAATTCTAGATGTAAAGTATTTTGTATTACTCCCGTCTGTACAGTGGGTGGGAACACCATTGGATCAAATTCAATGGATGTCACTGCTCAAATCTGCCAGTGCTTATGAAATGTATCGCAAGTCCCAGCATCGGATTACACCCACCAGTGTCGCCGAATTTCTGATTCTCAACCGTCAGTTCCCCCGCTCAATTCACTTCTGTCTAGCGCAAGCGGAACAATCGCTGCATCAAATTACTAGCACTCCTCGGGGAACGTGGTGTAACCCAGCCGAACGTGCTTTAGGTCGTTTGTGTTCTCAACTCGGATATCTAACGATAGAAGATGTTTTCGAGCAGGGTTTGCATGAATTTTTAAATCAAATGCAAATCGAAATTAATCAAGTAGGTAACCAAATCTCGACAACATTTTGTGCGGTAGAACCTGTAGCCTAGTACCCCTAGGCGGAAGTCAAAAGCCTGCCCTTGAGCCCAGCGAAGGGTCAAAAGTTATTGGTGACAAGCTAGCTTTAGTTTATAAACCCGTCCCGACAATTAACTTAGGATTTATTACTTAGGACTTATTACTTTGTTTGATGAATTATCGTGCGTTACAAAATTTGCCACACCACAACCTATACGTATAATCAGCCCGTTATTCTAAAACCCCATATTTTGAGGTTAAGTCCCCGCTGTGACGGGACTCAGAAACTGCATTCGTTTACACTAGACGTTGAACCCCAACCCACAAGCATTTCCGAGATTATCGAACTAGATGGGAATGCGATCGCGAAACTTTGGTTTAATACCAGCACCGAACAATTAGCGATCAGTGCTACATCCGTTGTCGAAACCTGTCGCACCGATCCCGATAACATTCAACTGGAACCTTGGGCAACTCAGTTACCCATTGACTACCCCGACTACTGGTCATCTCAGTTACAGCCTTATCAGCAATTTTATGACCCCCTCTTAGTGGACGCAATAAAGCCATTAGCGCAGGACATTTACCAGCAAGTCAAGGGTGATACCGTTAACTTTGTCCAAACACTCAACCAACATCTCTACAGTCATTGTAAACCCCAATATCGGGAAAAAGGGGCATCTTGGTCTCCCAGTAAAACGTGGCAATTAAAGCGCGGATCTTGTCGAGATTTAGCGGTGCTATTCATGGACGTTTGTCGGGTGATGGGATTAGGCGCACGGTTTGTCAGTGGGTATCAGGAAGGTAATCTAGAACGATCGCAACGATACCTTCATGCTTGGGTAGAGATTTACTTACCTGGTGCAGGGTGGCAAGGCTATGACCCCAATCAAGGCGTCGTTGTCACGGATCGTCATATCCCCCTCGTGGCTTGCGCTATACCCCGTTATGCTGCCCCGATTTCTGGTGCGATCGCGACGACTAAATCGGTGGGTGAAGGCGCTAGGAAAATTGAGTCTGATATGAAAATTAATTTGTCTATTTCCAGAGATGAATATAGCGGTTTTCAGTCCGATACAATACACCTCTCATAAGTTGAATGTCACACTCCTTAAGCCGAGAACTAAAGTTCTGGCTAAAAGCTTAAACCCGTTAAAACGGGTTGAAAGACTTACCTAGTAAGTTCCATTTTTACTTGAGCAAAGATAAGAAATTTATTTCCTGGCGTCCAAGTTGGCAAGATTCGGTTTAAGAAGCGTGCCATTCTATCATAATTAATGTAGGGGCGGGTTTAGCCACTAACCCTAGCTAGTTACCAATAACTGAACAACAAAACCCGCCCTGGCTAGTTACAGCCGTTGCCATTAAGGTGAGTACGACAAATGATGAATGACTATTTAATAAGGAAACTCATACTTAAACGCCTCTGAACCCTGATAGCCAGAAATATCTGCCAATCGTTCTAACGGTTGCACCCCTGGATAAAACTGTCCCTGAATTTCCCAGGTGGGAACTCCTTGAATATTAGCAGCTTGACAGCGTTCGGGTTGGGCATTTTTGCCACGAGGATTACATTCAATGTAATCAATTTGATTAAATGCGGCTTGACCAAAAAGTTGTTTTTGTTCGTGACAATGAGGGCAAGTAAATGCACCATACATCTTTGCCCCTACTGTGTTCAGATGACCTGCTAAGGCGAGTTCAGCCGCACCGGAGATATGGGTAATGGGTGGACCCGATTCTCCTGTAGTAGCGCTAGCGCTAGGAACATCAGTATAGACTCCCAGTATCCCCGTAAACGTGACCAAACCAACCGCCAATCCTGTCAGCGTGACTTGTCCAATATCTTGCCAATCATGACCGATGGTAGTCCACAGAAATAGGGTAAAGGACAACAGCGCCGAGGCGATGCAGTAGGGACAAACTCCCTTGACAATAAACAGCATCACGTACATCAGATAGCTGCTACTCACCAGCATACAGGTGGTAATTGCCAGCATAACCAGCCAACTGGATTGCACCCACTCCGATGACAAAGATTTAATAGCTAAGGGTGCTAGGGAAACCGCTAACAAAGTGGTATAGGCAAGAAATCCCCATAGGGGTAGAGGGAGTCCAAAAAGCTGGGCATAAGGACTTTCTAGCACCGCTTGACAGCCATGAGTGGGACAAATTTCCGCCGCTTTTCCCAACCATTCAACCACTGTGAGGAATGCCGTTTCCAGCATTCCCAAAACGGCGAGCGCACCAATCCAATATCGATTTGTCTTATGTCCTTTGTCATTCGTCATTCGTCATTCGTCCTTGAAAGAGGAACAGGGAACAGGGAACGGGGAATAGAGAATTCAATCAATCAGAATATCTTCTTGCTGATTATCCTCTACTGGATGCTGCCATTCAATATTCGGCATAGATTCAAATGCACGCCGTAACGAGTCCTCCCATAACTTGCGAATTTTTGCCAAATAGGGATCACCTAGACGCAGTTTCAGTTTCTGGCGAGCCATAAAGGTGCCAGCTTCATACATAACCAAGTTAATCGGTGGTCCGACTGAAATATTTGATTTCATGGTTGAATCAATAGAAAGCAGAGCGCACTTAGCAACAGCTTCTAGTGGCATATCATAAGTAAGAGTTCGGTCAAGGATGGGTTTGCCATACTTGGTTTCACCAATTTGCAAAAACGGCGTTTCCAGCGTGGCTTGAATAAAATTACCTTGAGTGTAGATCAGATAGAGTTGCGGTTGTTCGCCGCGAATTTGACCCCCGACTAATAAGCTACAGTTAAAATCAATGCGATCGCGTTCTAGCCAAGGGCGGTCTTGATCTTGAATTTGCCGCAGTTTGCTGCCAACGTAACGAGTCACCTCATACATATTCGGGAGGGAGTGGATATTGAGTTCTTCCTGATTCTGTAGATCCCGATGCAACTGATTGATTACTCCTTGGGTAATCGAAAGGTTTCCCGATGTACATATAATAATCGCTCGTTCTCCTGGCAGGGAAAAATCAAAAAGCTTATTGTAAGTAGAAATATAGTCTACCCCGGCATTGGTGCGAGAGTCCGCCGCTAAGACTATACCAAAACGGTTAATAATGCCCAGACAGTAAGTCATCGTCAAATTAAGTCCTCTTGAATTCGACTGGGAACCTGATGCAAAAACCCGGATTTACTCCCATTAGCCAATTGAGGGCATGGCGTAGACTGCTGTTGCCTGGACTGGATTGGTGAATCGTCCCTTTGGTAAGGTTTTATACTACTCCTACGCATCTTCATTGGTATATTAATGAGTTCTCTAATTCCAGCGTAATCCTCCTGAGGAACTTCTGGAACAAAAAAATCTTCCCCATCTTCCCCATCTCCTTTGTCTTCTCCACCCTTGAAGCCTCTGCGCTCCCATCAAGGAGCTATCCCAGAATGAGCTGGCTGAGAGGCTAACGCGGCTGACTGACAAGTTCCAGGTATCGGGGATTGAGTGTTCACCTGCACCTGTTTATACCCGGCTGTTGTTAACAACTGACCCACGACGAGTTCGGCGCGTTCGTTGGCTTTTTCTAATACCCCTTGCTCACAAGCATTGAAGACAATTTTTTTCAAGGTTTCTTGTTGCGCCAACATCTGCAACTGGGGCGCTGTATCGGGTCCTAATCCCAAGAAGCCGCGATCGTAGTCATACACCTGAGACCGATTCACGTCAATTTTGCTATCTAAAATTTTGGGGGGTGGGAGTTGAAGTTGGAGCGTGTCATTGACAATTTGCACATTTTCTGGTTTTAATTCTGCCAAATCGACACCAGCCCGCACCTCACCATAAGCAATATAAAGGAGTGTTGTTTCCGCGATCGCATAACCTGCCAAAGTCCGAGCTTGACGGCTAGGAACTACCGCCTCCATCGTAAAAACAGCCGTGGTCAAGTCGCTAACCTCCCGCACCTGCAGGACAATCAAAGAGCGCACGTCAACTTCGGGTGCGGGTTGAGGGGCGTTAAACAGGGTAGTCACTTGCCCCAAAAAACGAGACCCAGTTCGCCATAACCCAATGCCAAAAATCAGGGCGACAACCACCGTAGCGCCTGTGGTCATCATCATCAGGTTTCTCAGTATCCCAAACGTATTGGGACTGAGCTGATATTTGTCAAACGGATTATTCATGGCATTACTCCTTCAACCGGGCTGTCTGGGTGACTCTAACTATAAGATTAGCGCTTTGCCAGAAGCCGGACTTTTTGATTAAATCTATCTCAGAATACAAAGAAAACAGGTTAAATCTCTCCTCTACTCCTCTAGAACACCGATTCAGCAATCAAATCATATTCCTCAAAAAGGGTAACATAAGCCAGAACTGATATCTTGCACCTGTAGTATTAATCCACTCCTACAATTGAATCAAGGCGGGTTTTGTTGAGCCGTTATTGGCTCTTCAGCTAGCGCTAGTGCCTAAAACCGCCCCGACAATTGATTTCTTTAGCCAGACAAGGTGTCACCAATGGGTTTCAAATTCGTCAAACCAGTTCAACGATTCCTACTGAGTACAGCGTTACTTTCTTTGGGACTCTGGAGTTCCCCGGTATACGCTCAAGTCTCTGATGCTCAAGTTTCAGCGCTTGTGGAAGCCTTGCGACTAGCCGCACCGCAAACGGGGAGGGCAGATGATGGACTCTATAGTGACTGGCAAATTAAACCGGGTAACATTCCCCGATGGTCAAAGCAATGTACTGGACGGGAACTTTCACCTGCCGATTTTGAAGCCTCTCCTGTCACGGCGCGGGCTATTTTGGTTTGCGTGATGCGGGATGTGTTGAATGAGCAGTATCGCGCCAGTAATAATAATGAGTCCGTGGCAATACAACGAACAGCCGCTTGGTGGATGACTGGGGATGGGAGTCAATATAATAGCGTTCCTCGAAACTCTTACACCTACACTTACATTCAGAATGTTCTGAAAAATTACCAACAGCAACGCCGCAATCCCCAGGGGCAAAACCCGGCGAATCCCGCCCAACCCACCACTACTCCCTCTGCAACAAAACCAGCATCGTCTTCTCCACCTACAGAACCTCAATCGTCAGCCGCCTCTCAACCTCAAGCCGCCGCCCGTTCCTCAGCTAATAACGCGATTTCTGATACTAAAGTCGCCGCTTTAGTGGAAGCACTACGACGAGCAGCACCGCAAACGGGAATAGAAAATGATGGACTTTACAGTGATTGGCAAATTAAACCAGAAAATATTCCCCGTTGGTCTAATCAATGTATTGGAGAGGAACTAACACCCGCCGATTTTGAAGCCTCTCCCGTAACGGCTCGTACTATTTTAGTTTGCGTGATGGGAGATGTGCTTAATAAACAGTATGAGGCGAGTGGTAATAATGAGACAGTGGCGGTACAGCGGGCTGCGGCTTGGTGGATGACAGGTGATCCCCAGCAATATAATCAGGGTTCAACGGCGGCTTATACTCAACGAGTTTTAAATTTTTATCGGCAATCTTTCTTGAAGTTATTCCCCCATTTGTAAGGAATAGGCATAGCGACCATCTTGGTCGCAGGGGGATATACAGCGCTTTTAAAGTAAGTGAGCTACGCAGAAAGATCCCCGACTTCTCCAAGAAGTCGGGGATCTTGTTGAGAAAAGTGTACCTCATCAACCACCAAATCTGCTATAACGCTTCCATTAATCATGAGTTTTGGTGTATTTAAGATTGACTTCTATCTGTTTAAAGTAGTTTTGCTTTATTTTCCCTGAATTCAATTGCATAAATCTAAAGTACCGCTTTCTGGGAATTAAAATATTACTTACGCTAGAACGCTCACTACATCAACCCAGAACGAATCGCCTGAACTGCTGATTGAGTGGAACCATCACCACGTAGTTTTTCTAAAACATTTCGGACATAAACTTGCACTATTTCCACTGGAATATCTAACCGTTTAGCAATCATGTCATTATCGTACCCCTCAATAATGAACTGCAAAACGGCTAACTCCTGTTCAGTCAAAGGACAAGCTGATATAAGTGGGCTGGACTCGCTAATAGAAGCCTGAATCGGTACTGTTTCTTTTGCGGCTGCTATCTCAGGTTGAGCTTGGGTTAAACTGGCATGTTTTAGGACAGTTTTAGCGATTTCGGGATCGAGCCAAACATCGCCTCTATGGGTAAGTTTAATCGCCTTTAATAATTGATCTCGGTTAACCGTTTTCAGGCAATAAGAATTCGCCCCCGCTGCCAATGCAGCCATGACAGTTTCTTCATTTTCCTGTAGGGTTAATATTAAAATTTTTGTAGAATTATCTTGCTGATGCTCTTTAATATTTTGGAATCGTCGAGTTAACTCGATACCATCCATATCAGGAAGTCCAATATCAACAATCCCAACATCCGGTTTAACCGTTTCCAGTAAAGTTAACCCATCAGCACCGTTTGTCGCTTCACCAACCCATTCAATCTCATGACTCTGTTGCAAGGCTGTTTTGAAGCCCATCCGAGTCAGTTCATGGTCTTCAATCAAAACGACTCTAATTTTACTCATTATCAATCTTTAATATCAGGTTTGCCAATAATCAGGTATTTTTTTCGCGTCGCCGAAGATTTGTGCTAATTATGTCCTAGGGTGTCTTTAAGCCGTCGTGCATTGAAATTAGGTTATACCCGTGAGCAAGATGTTTGTGCTTCGTCCATGCTTTGCTGTCCTCCCAAGGGGGATTTCACGGTTAGGGAATCGCTCATTGAAATGCATCTTAGCTTACCCCGAACCCAAAGCGCGATCGCAACCCCGGTAACTGCTACGCTTAAGCTAGGCGTATCTGGACTTCCAGAACCTTGTACCCTGAATAATAGGACATTCACTCGTCAACACAGGAACTCCTATGCAAAAGTACCTCCCTCTAGTCGCTCGTATCTTCCTCTCTGCTATTTTTATCAAATCAGGGATTGGAAAAATTTTCGGTTTCGCTAGCACTCAACAGTATATGGCTGCTAGCGGAATTCCTTTGGCTGGTCTAGTTCTCATTCCTACTATTATTGTATTACTAGGAGGGGGACTCTCGGTTTTATTCGGCTACAAAGCTCGTTGGGGAGCATTATTACTGATTGGTTTTTTAATTCCCGCAACTTTGATTTTTCACACCGATTTCCCTGAAGAAGAAATTGCCTTTTTCAAAAATTTAGGATTAATGGGAGGATTATTAATGGTTGTCGCCTTTGGTGCGGGTGCAATTAGTTTTGATGAGCGCACAGAATCCTCAATGAACTCGGCGAAATCAAGGGATGATTTGATCAGAACAAACGGGTGAATAGAAAGGGTGCACAGCCGTGCTACCTGACAGTATTCACAAATTGACAATGGATAATGAACAATGGATAATGACCTCTCCTTACAAGAAGAGGATTGAAATTAAGGAAAATCTTTTTTAATTTCTTCGTAAACGAAGAGGTCTTAGACCCAATTAATCAATTATCAATTATCAATTATCAATTATCCATTGATAAGCAAGAGGAGGCGATTGAAATCGCTGCTATACAAACCAAGTCCGCCTGCGCGGACTGGTTTATAACAGGGGTAGCTAACCCGGATTTGGGATCACGCTCAATTACGGCTGTCTGAATCAAACAGAGATTTTTGAAGCAAATTCTTCCAGGGTTGCCCATTCATTATCTATCTCGCTAGAGGATGTTAAGGAAATGAAGAACCCTTCTATCTCCTTCCAGTCCGACTCCTGGAATTGAAGAAAATTATCGGGTATGTTGATAGTCTCTTGATCCTCATAAAACGGGAATTGGCTGAAGTGATTGCTATCGTATAACCGATACTCTAGGTTATTTACCACAGCCTGTTTTTTCTCTAAGGTTACTAGACTGTGGTTTATCGTCTCCACTGTTTCTTGCTGTTCATCACGTTGGGTTCTAGCTATTTCAGCAATTGTTTGGTAATCTTTTAAGCACTCACGAGAATAAAATATCAACCCTACAGTTTCGGAATTTTGCTCCTGTTGAATCATCTCGTTAAAATTGGCTCGAATGACCGGGCGAATTTTAGGGAAGAATTCCATTTCTCAACTCCTTTGCTATGAGTGGCACTGCTTTTAGGTGCTAGTTGTTTACATTTCTTTACTCATTATGCTAAATCTACCTAGAAATAATTTTTTGCTCACAAACTCTTCACAAAAGAGACGTTCCGCCGGAGGAGTCTCTACAATGTCCTAATCGATGAACCTGAGTCGGGGCGGGTTTAGTCACATCCCTTGTGTAACCAAAAAGATGGTCATGAAAGTGAGCCCCTACATAATCAATACTCGCGTTGCTCCACATACAGTGAAAAAGTCAGAATTTCAATGCATGACAGCTTAGAACGCGACTTAATATCAATCTGGCATATCCAATAATTCTGGCACGGTGACAAATTGATAACCGCCCTGTTTCAGTTTAGTAATCAACTTTGGTAAAGCTTCCACTGTTTTAGAGCGATCGCCACCGCCGTCGTGCAGTAAGATAATACTACCAGATTGAGCGTCTTGAAGGGCGTTGTCGATTAATTTTGGCACAGTAATCCGGCGACTTTGCCAATCTTTTGAATCCGCTGACCACATAATCACAGCATACTTTTTTTGCTGAGCATAGCTAACTAAGCCATTATCCAAAATGCCAGCCGGAGGTCTAAATAGCGCCGTTTTGACGCCAGTGAGTTGATGAATTAAAGTGGCGGTAGTCTCCAGTTCACGCGCCGCCGCCGATGGACTGTACTGATGATATTGATGATTCCAAGTGTGGTTACCAATAGCGTGACCTTCAGCCACAATTTGTTTCATAAGCTGGGGATGATTCTTAACCGTCTTACCGACAACAAAAAAGGTGGCTTTGATATTTTCTCGTTTGAGAATGTCTAAAACTTGGGGAGTGGTCTGCGATGAAGGTCCATCATCAAACGTGAGGGCAATCACTTTAGCATTATTCTTGAGGACACGAGAACGAATGGTTTTGCCTTGAAATTGTACTGGTACAGAAAAGGTTAAGCGTTTAGCTTCTTCCTCTGCCAAGTAAGCTAACATTTTTTCATAGATTTCTTTTTGATCTCCGATTAAACCATTGATTTGTAAACTCTGGGAATTCGACCGTTCCTGTTGGTTCAAATTAGGACTAGGAATCGCTAGTTTCGGGTTAACTGAACGAACAACGGACATACTTAAACTTGCCATAAAACCAACCATGGCAGCTATTAAACTAATGGATAATTTATACTGCCAAACTAACTGATAAGGATTTGCCACCTTATGTCCCCTTCACTCCTCTGAATACGCAGGCGGCACGTCATGGTTGTTTATTTTTAGATTATTCTTGTTGCAGAATAATTCAAGCGGCGGGTTAATCTATCGCCAGACATAAACGCCTAAGCACAGATCAACCCGCTTTATAAATTCTGATGCTAAACCCTGCGTCTCAAGTGCTAAACGCCACCATTTCTAGAGATATTCAGTTCGCTGTGGGGCAACTGGATACCGAACTCCGCCTAGCGTGTTAATGATTCTTTTGTTAGTTACGACGCAAATGACAGTATATCCGGGATTTTTTAAGTGCCAAGTTGCAGTCAAAGAGGTAATCTGTCATGGTTCACGAAACGCAGTAACTCAAAACTCAGACTGGGCGGGTTTTGAGGGCGAGAATTCTTTAACGTAGTCGCGGAAGTCCTCACCCTCAACCGAGTAGGGTGAGGATGGACAGGGGGAAATCCCGTTCGCGTAAGCGTGGCGTAAGCCAAGACGAATAAAACCGTCCTTGTTTAGCTAAGTTGGAGGTTCCCCAAATAAGAGCGAAGCAAGTTGGGGTACTTCACCCCATGAAATGTCAGGATAGGCAGGCTTTTATGCTTGAGGTAACGATAATGCTTTTTTATGGTATAAACTGATAATTCTAGCGGTGACTTCAGGAATTGTTAAACCATCCGTATTAATTTCGATCGCGTCGGCGGCTTGGCGCAGGGGGGCTAATGCACGAGTGCTGTCACGCTCGTCTCGTAATTGAATGTCCGCCTCTAGTTGTTCTAAACTGACAGTGCCTTTGTCCTGGTCTTGAAGATCTTGCAAGCGTCGGCGTGCCCGTTCTTGAACCGAGGCGGTGAGAAAGATTTTTAGTTCAGCATCGGGGAAAACATGAGTTCCGATATCCCGCCCTTCGGCGACAACGCCACCCTTAGACGCCAAGCGCTGCTGCTGTTTGACTAATTCGTGACGCACAGCCGGGATCGCCGCGACAAAAGAGACATTGGCGGTAACTTCTAAGGAGCGAATGGCTTGGGTGACTTCTTTTCCATCAATCCACACACTCAGGCTTTGGGGTTGTGAACCGCTACTGATTAAAGAAATTTGACATTGACTTACCAATTCCGCGATCGCAGGTTCATCAGTAAAATCAATTCCTGCTTGCAGCACCCGCCACGTCACCGCCCGATACATGGCTCCTGTATCCAAATACATTAAGCCTAATTGCTGCGCCACTAACCTAGTCACCGTGGATTTACCCGCCCCCGCCGGTCCATCAATAGCAATAATCGGTTGGCGATTTCGCAGCATAATATTATCAATTAAACGAGTTGAACCCAGACGAGCCGCGATCGCGAGTAATCCTTGATCTTCGACTTCTTCTAGGGGAACCAAGGTTGTGGGATGAACTAATTCGATGTACTCGACTTGAATCTCCTCAATCAAGCTGAGTTCTGAGGTAACGGCGGCAATTAAGGAGGTGCGATCGCGCTTCCCAGTCCTTAACACATTTTTGGCATTTTGTAAACCATTGTAGAGAATCGGAGCTTGTGCTTTTTGTTGTGGCGTCAAATACTGATTGCGAGAACTATAGGCAAGACCTGACGGTTCACGGGCGATCGGACAAGATACGATAGTGACAGGCAAATTTAGATCGGCGACCAAGCGGCGAATAATCGCCAATTGCTGAGCATCCTTTTGACCAAAATAAGCGCGATCGGGTTGAACTAGATTTAATAACTTAGTCACCACAGTCGCCACCCCCTGAAAGTGACCCGGACGGGAGTGACCACATAAGATAGAGTTCATGGCTGCTGGTGGCTGGACTTGAGTGAACTCAGTCGGGGGTTCTGAATCGGATGGGTCATCGCCATACAACTCCACCACTGTTGGCGCAAAAATCACATCCACTCCCACTTGTTCACACAAGCGTTGATCCTGCTCCAACTGACGCGGGTACTGCGGCAAATCTTCCCCTGGTCCAAACTGGAGCGGATTGACAAAAATGCTGACGATGACCATAGCATTTTCGCCTCTCGCCCGCTCGATTAAGCTAAGGTGACCTGGGTGTAACGCCCCCATCGTCGGCACGAAACCGACGGTTTTTTGGGTTCGATGATGTTCTAAGTAGCAGCGTAATCCCGCTATTGTCGTAAACAGACGCATGAGAGTTTAGATGTTGGATCTTAGATCGATGTTAGCAATTTTGTCCTTTGTCCTTGGTCATTCGTCCTTTGTCATTTGTGCAAGAATTCTGGCACTCTGTTGGGGCGGGTGCGAGTCACATCTGTTGTGAGGTCAGAAAAGATAGCAGTGAAACCCGCCCCTACAAACTTCTTGCACCAGGTTCCCCGAACCAAGTGAAGGGTCAACATTCAAAACTATTCCCTAGTAGTTATCTAAAACCTCAATCTGTACAGGCGCCACACCCGTGCGGAGCAATCCTAGAACTCTGGCGGCGGCGGCGGAAAGGTCAATGACTCGCCCTCTGATATAGGGTCCTCGGTCATTAATCCGCACGATAACGGAGCGACCATTATTTAAGTTGGTGACTCGCACGTTAGTGCCAAAGGGTAAGCTGCGATGAGCGGCTGTTAGCGCATTTTGATTAAATCGCTCACCACTAGCGCTGCGGTTTCCGTGAAAGCCAGGACCATACCAGGAGGCAATACCTTTAACCTGAAAGCGTACTGAACCCAGGGCGACTTGGGCGATTGTCTGGGCGGTGGGTTTACCCTCAATTTCGCGTATGGGGGGAGCATTACCCATTAAGCGTCGCAGTCGGTTCGTGGCTTGCAGGGCATCTTCGGCTAGGTTTTGGGTGGTATCGGGCAGGATGGTGTTTTCGTTAACTTGCACCAGCTCCTGGTCATTGACCTTGATGCTGTAGCAGTTACACGCCTGATTCCAACGAACTGCGATCGCGTCTGCATTAATATTATCCCGATGCAGTTGATTGAGTTGAGCCGCAACAGCCGTCGCCCGCCATAGGGCATCATCCAGATTGGCATTACTGGTCGAGGTGACACTTGGCGAGGCGGTATTATCCAGTTGGTCTACCTCTAGGGATTGATAGTCAGACACCGTTTTGGATGAAGAATACCCGGGTTCAGAGTTATTTCCCAGAGCCACTTCTCCCACTTTGCTGCCATTGTTGACAATTGCCTTTGAACCTAAGAACGTCAGGACAGGGATGTCGCGCACATAAAGAGTAGCCGCCTGACGCCCATCTAGTGAATAGCCATGAATTTTGGCAATGACTTCTTCTGCTTCCCCAACCTGAGATGCTGGGGACTGAAATTCTCCCACTTTTACCACCTCTGGCGGCTGAAGGGTTGGTTGAGAGGAGGTGGAGGGAATTGTTTCTGGAGATTGTAGCGCTTGAGCGGGAGTCAAGTTGCCCTCAGAACCTTGGTCAACTGCCTGAGCTTGGTTAGCCGGATTGGATATCACTGTGCTGATGGCTGTGGTTAAGAACGTAACAGTGAGACCACTCAAAATTCGCTGATTCATAAGCCTATAATCAAAAGCCTCTGGAATTCTACGTTGGGGTTATGGGTGGTGATGCAAGAGAATTAAGAAAAATCTGCTGCAACTCATACTCATTGCGATTTCGTCCTATTTTTATGGAACTGACACAGACTAACACGAAGTTTTGGGTTTGGGGATCAGTGATTTTTGGGAATCAGCGATAAGATATTCAAAAGTGCGATATCATATAATTTGCCCTAAAGCTTGATATGACAAGGATTTCCCGCTTTTACCCCTCTCAGGGAATTTACGAGTTTCTTAACAAAACTTTACAATATAGACAACAAACCTGGACCGTCGCGGCGAAGGTTTTCCATCAATGCTGTAGGGGCGGGTTTTACCGATAACGTTTTGGCAAAAACCGATAACTGTAATAAACCCGCCCTTCTAGTGCTGCTTTTACTCTAGGCTTTGCCGGGATCAACCTGTAAAATATCCGAGGGAGGAAAACAAAGGACACCCTCACAACTTTGGTTGGGGCGGGTGCGAGTCACATCAAGGTGGGAAAAAAACGATAATAGTGAAACCCGCCCCTACATTAGGACAAACGCTTTTATTTCTAGTGGTATTTCATGGATTATCGAGAAGCTGGTGTTGATATCGAAGCAGGTCGAGCGTTTGTACAGCAGATTAGAGGGCTAGTCCAAAGCACCCATCGACCCGAAGTTTTAGGGGGATTTGGTGGCTTTAGTGGTTGTTTCCAGTTACCGATGGGATATCGCGAACCCGTTTTAGTATCGGGAACCGATGGAGTAGGGACGAAGCTGAAACTGGCTCATGACTTGAATCGTCACGACACCGTTGGAATTGATTTAGTTGCTATGTGTGTCAACGATGTATTGACATCTGGCGCACAACCCCTATTTTTTTTGGACTATTTAGCCACAGGAAAGCTGAATCAAGAGCAACTCACTCAGGTGGTAGCGGGTATTGCTCAGGGATGTCGTCTGGCTGGCTGTGCTTTGTTGGGAGGAGAAACCGCAGAAATGCCCGGTTTTTATCAACCGGGAGAGTATGACATAGCTGGCTTTTGCGTGGGAATGGTGGAAAAAAGCGAAATTTTAGACGGTTCTCAGGTGCAATTGGGAGATGTGGCGATTGGTTTAGCCAGTCAGGGGGTTCACAGTAATGGGTTTAGTTTAGTCCGCAAAATTGTTAGCGATTCAATTAACCAGGAATCGCCGTTAAGTTGGGATAGCTGTCCCGATTTACTAGGGGGTCAACGTTTAGGAGACGTGCTGCTGACGCCGACTCAAATTTACGTGAAACCGATTCTAGATGCGCTACAGGCTGGGATTAAAATTCATGGTATGGCTCACATTACAGGTGGCGGTTTACCAGAAAATTTACCTCGGTGTTTAGGTCAAGGGAAATCGGTGCAGATTGAGCCGAATACCTGGGAGATTTTACCTATTTTTCAGTGGTTAGCTGAGGCGGGTCAAGTGAGTCGGGAGGAGATGTTTAATACGTTCAATATGGGGATTGGGTTTGTCGTATTGGTGTCATCTGTTCAAGCCGAAAAAACCTGTCGCTGGTTTGAATCTCAAGGTGTTACGGCTTATCGGATTGGGGAAGTAATTGAAGGTTCAGGGGAAGTGGTTGGTCTATCGGGTTAATTAGTAATTACATCGGTTTTCAAGTTCTGATGGTACATTCTTTTATACCTTATCCCTGATTAATCATCTTTTTCCCGTAGCCTAGGTATATCTGATAAACCTGCTCTTTGCTGTAAGTTATGTCAACATTACCCCAAGAGTTTAAGGGAGTTTAATGGCACGATAGTATCGTGCCCCTACCTAATCCCTGAGCTATGGTAGGGGGTAGGGGCACGGCATTGCCGTGCCCTCATTCGTCGTCAATATAGCAGTCACCAAGAGCATAAGGACATCCGATGGATGCCGTTTATTCGTGCCGTTTATTCGTTTCGATACCCGCCGACTTGTCCTAACCCTTGTGGCGGTTGCTATACTTACGGCGTTGTTCGTCAGCAAACTCTGGGAAAGAGCGAAATCGACCCGCTTCAAAATCATCTAAACCTTGCTGAATGCCTTTAATAGCTTCCTCTGAATCTTGTTCTTCCCACTCTAAAACACAAGCAAGTAATTCAGATGCAACAAGACCAACATCTTGACCTTGCCGAGCGGCTTTGTCACGCAGTAGCGCTTCTAACTCTGGGTTAAGGGTTACAACAATTGCCATAAAGCTATATCCTTCTAGTCAACTCTATAAATATCAGATATACGCCCAAAGTTGCTGGATTGTGGCTTTAACTTTTGCCCAATCCTTTGGGGTTAATTTTCTCTGTTTACGCTCTTTCATGGATATCTGTCTATTTAGAGGTATTCGCTTCAGCTAAATTTTCTAGCGGGAGTTCTTCAGTAACCCACTTGATAAATCTATTTCCTAGTGCAGTAATCCGCCAATCCTTATGCTCGTTACCACAGTAGCTATAGGTTCCTATGTTGCCATCAATCACCAGCATAGTTTGAGCCAAAGCTTCGCAAGTAACATAAGCATCTTCCTCTTGCCACCCTAACTTATCGGCAACCTTTGTTACAGGCACATTTGGTAAGCCTTCTTGAGTGGCTAACTCAATTGTGGCATCTTAGATAACTTTAAGTACCTGTATCTCTTCAACTGATATTTGAGAATGAAGACGGAATAGAGTCTGCTTTCCACTAAACGGAATTCTTGATGATATGACCGAGTTAACAAAAAGATTAACGAGATAATCCTGCTTTTTCTCAAAACTTGACTGCGATGAAATCGCCATAAATTTAAGGAAAAGATCCATAAACTCATCAAAATTCAACGGTGAGTTTTCTAAGCTTGCACCACGTTGTTGAATTTGCTGTGCAAGTTTTTTGAGGGCATTATTCTGATTTTTTTTTCCCCACAAGGAGGCTCCGAAACTCATGTATGCTGCGACAGCAGCCAAAACTCCAGGGGAGGCGGCAAGGTTGACTGCTGCGGCTGCACCTGCCGCTGATATTTCAATAGCACCTTTTAGATCACCTTCACCTTTTAAATATTGCCAGATTTTGGCAATGTAATTCCTTGTTTCTTCTGTACTCGCTTCATCTTTGGCAATATTCTTAGCTAAATCGGGATCATAGCCCAATTCAATTATTTCTTTGGTACGTTTAGCAATTTTGGAGTCATCCATATTTTTTAATCCGCACAAATTATAGTCGCAATCTTTTTAGTGTCAACTGCTATAAAACCATACCTATAAGTTTATTCCCCTCTCCTCGCAGGAGAGGGGTTAGGGGAGAGGTCACAACGAATCGGGTTCCTGTCCCGACGCCACAGGCGCTGTCGCATTCAACTGTAACTCTGGATGATCGCCAATCACCTGCTGTAAATTCCACTCATTCTTAAACAACAAAACTGGACGTCCCCAGTTATCTTTCACCACCGCTGTATTAAATAGCCGTCCCGCTTTTTCTAAAGCTTGCCAACCTCCAGCTACCCAACGGGCAACACTATAGGGCAACATATCCAACAACGTTTCTACGCCATATTCATTCTGTAAACGGAACTGAACCACCTCAAATTGCAACTGTCCCACGGCGGCTAAAATTGGGTCGCGCTTGGACTCATCCACCGAGTACATAATCTGTATCGCCCCCTCTTCGCGCAACTCGGTTACACCTTTGTGGAATTGCTTAAATTTAGAAGGATTGGGATTTTTCAAATAAGCAAACAATTCCGGAGAAAAACAGGGAATCCCTTCATACTCCAAACGCTTGCCATTGTAAATCGTATCCCCGATCGCAAACACCCCTGGATTATTTAACCCAATCACATCCCCTGGATATGCCACGTCCAGAGATTCCCTCCCTTGGGCAAATAACTTCTGAGGTCTTGACAACCGTACCGTTTTACCAGTCCGCGCATGATTCACGGTCATGTCCTTGTCAAATCGACCCGTACAAACCCGGACAAATGCCACTCTATCCCGGTGCTTGGGGTCCATATTCGCTTGCAGCTTAAACACAAATCCGCTGAAATCTGGATGGGTTGGCGGCATTTCCCCCTCTGTAGATTTGTAGGCTTCCGGTTGCATGGCGTACTCTAAAAACGCATCCAAAAATAGCTTGACGCCAAAATTAGTCATAGCACTACCAAAAAATACAGGCGTCATCTGACCCTGATGCACCCACTCTAAATCTAAATCCGGTCCTATCTCCTCAATCAGTTCTAATTCTTCTTTCAACTGATAATAAAGATCTTGATCCAGTAATTTTTCAATCCGGGAATCCCCCAAATCGAGAACCGTCTCTCCCGCTTCCCTACTCCCATGTGCCGTGCGTTCAAATAAGTGAATTTGCCGCAGACGGCGGTCAAACACGCCCTTAAAGCGATCGCCCATACCAATGGGCCAATTCACCGGGTATGTCTGTAACCCTAACTCCTGCTCAATTTCATCCAGCAGTTCCAACGGTTCCCGCGACGGACGATCCATTTTATTTACAAATGTGAAAATCGGCAGCGATCGCATCCGGCAAACTTCAAATAACTTGCGCGTCTGCGGTTCCAAACCCTTCGCCGCATCAACCAGCATCACCGCATTATCCGCCGCCGCCAATGTGCGATAGGTATCTTCACTAAAATCTTGGTGTCCCGGCGTATCCAGCAAATTAATCTGGCGATTCTTATACTCGAACTGCAACACCGTTGAAGTAATCGAAATTCCCCGTTGTTGTTCCATCGCCATCCAGTCAGACGTTACCTTGCGCTGCGCCCGTCGTGCTTTCACCGCCCCGGCTTCGTGAATCGCACCTCCATATAGCAACAGCTTCTCAGTCAGCGTCGTCTTCCCCGCGTCTGGGTGGGAAATAATCGCAAAATTCCGTCGGTGTTCAACCGCCGTTTGCAGTTCAGCCTGAAGTTCAGTGGACATTCAAAACGCCTAATTAAGCAACACTCAGCCTTCTATTATAGAAGTTGAGCTTCTGTGTTGGTTGGATTGAGTTGGTAATCTGTATATCCTAAGTCATAAATCGTCAAGCTTTTTTTATCAAAATTAACCCTATAGGTTATAACCCTAGAAGGTGTAGTTTCTGCTAATTCTGGGGAATACTGAGATCAGGACAGTTTGAGTCAATCCAATTTCTTCAGGTTCAAACGTTAACAGGGTGAGAGCTTCCTCGTTATTTCCTGAGTAGGGGGTTACATCCTCCACTGTACGCTGAGTCATGGTTCATGGTTGCACCAATCACTGATTGAGTCCCCTCAAAGCGTTTCAATTTTACCAGATAAGAGCTAATTCTTGATTAGAAGGAGATATTATGCAGTCGTTTATCACTCATATCTTGACTGCCACACTTTTCATGCCTCATGGCAACTGCTACCTCTGGAAACCCGGTTTAGTCTGGCTACATCTCTTATCGGATGGGTTTATTGCCCTGGCTTATGGCTCAATTCCCCTAACTTTAATCTATTTTGTTTGCCAGCGACGGGATTTGCCGTTTTCGCGAGTCTTTCTCATGTTTGCCGCTTTTATCATTGCCTGCGGCATTACTCATACTATGGCAATTTGGACGATTTGGCATCCCGATTATTGGCTATTTGGATTAATCAAAGCAATCACGGCATTAATTTCCGTCTATACTGCCCTAGAATTAATACCATTAATGCCCAAAGCCTTTGATGTTGCCAGTGCGGTGGAACTCGAAGCCGCCAACCAGCGTTTAGAAGCTGAAATTCAGGAACGCCAACAAACCGAACTTGCCCTCAGGCGATCGCAAGATGAAATTCACCAAAAAGCCAGCCTCTTAGAACAGGCGTTGCGTGACTTGCAACATGCCCAAGCCCAATTAGTTCATACTGAGAAAATGTCGAGTCTGGGACAACTCGTCGCCGGGTTAGCCCATGAAATTAATAATCCAGTTAACTTTATTTTTGGGAATCTGGTACATGCCAGAAATTATGCTCAAGATTTACTGAATTTAGTTTCCCTGTACGATAAGCATTATCCCCAAACTGTCCCAGAAATTCAAACTACGGCGGAACAGATTGATTTAGCGTTTCTGCGAGACGACTTACCTCGCCTGTTGGAATCGATGGAAGTGGGAACCAAGCGGATTCGTCAGATCGTGCTATCCTTACGTAACTTTGCCCGGGTAGATCAAGCTGAGGTGAAAGCAGTAGATTTGCACGAAGGGTTAGAAGGTACATTGCTGATTCTGCAACATCAACTCAAGGCAAAACCTGGATATGCTGAAATTCAGGTTGTCAAGGAGTACGAAGACTTACCCGCAGTGGAATGCTACGTGGGACAACTCAATCAGGTGTTTATGAACTTGTTGAGTAATGCGATAGATGCGTTAGAGGAATCAAGAACAACAGATAATGGACACCAGCATCCCACTCCCACGATTCGCATTCGTACCGAAGTGATCGCACCCAACCAAGTCGCGATTCTGATTATTGATAATGGTCCGGGAATGAGCGAGAAAACTCAGCGTCAACTCTTTGACCCCTTCTTTACCACCAAACCTGTCGGTCAAGGAACCGGATTAGGACTATCCATTAGCTATCAAATCGTCGTCGATAGACATCGAGGTCAATTGAAATGTCGCTCTGCACTAGGACAAGGCGCAGAATTCGCGATCGAGATTCCCATTCAGCAGCCCCTACTTAAAGGGGGTGTAGGGTGTGGGGCATTGGTGTCAACTTAAGCGGAAAAACCAGTTAGTGAGCAGGCTTTCAGGGAAACTCTCGTTCCCAGGCTCAGCCGGGGAACGCTACAGGAGAGGCTCTGCCTCCCCTACTAGTGGCAGATCCGCTGAATAGCATTTCCACCCTAAAGCTGGAAACGAGAATTGCTAAGGGTTGTGGCTTCAGTTGACACGGATGGGTGTGGGGTATTGCCAATTAAATGCGTGACAGCTTACCGAGAGGAATATCCCCCCTGTGTAGGACGGAATTCACGACCTGTATTGTTCAGCGAACCTGTTACAGTCAGAATGAAGAGTTAGTTTCCCTTGAGGGGAAGGAGGACTGTCCCATGACGTATGATGTTTATGATAGCGACAAACGCAAGCTTTTATCTGCCCTCTGTCATGGATCAATTTTTATTAGTGCGGCGTTGGTATCTATCGGTATTCCGATTGCCGTTTTGTTAGTGTCTGATGACCCAGTGGTGAAGGAAAACGCGACAGAATCGCTGAACTTTCACATTAACCTTTGGATTTACGGCGTAATCTTTGGCATCTTGACAATTGTCCTTATCGGTTGGCCCCTATTAGGTCTTTTGGGTATAGTGAATTTCGTTATGCCAATTATCGGGATTGTGAAAGTGTTGAACAATCCTGATCAGTCTTTCCGCTATCCCTTTATCTTCCGTATTCTATAATTTCCGCTTCATTTAGTTTACACGCATTCGGACTCCATCTAAGTTAAAAGGTGGAGTCTTTTAAGTTTTGAGTGTGTAGGGGCTCTTTTCACTACTCTCGTTTCTTCCTTCACCTAAATGTAACTAAACCCGCCCCGACTTAACCCTTCACTTTGCTCAAGCAAATGCTTTGTTCCCCATCTCCCCCATCTCCCTCAGAGCGATTCCCCGTGTCAGATCAAGACTGGATTTTCCCCGATCGCCTCTCCCTGCAAAATTCCAATAATCGTCCGCGTTACAAACTCTAAATTCTGCGGTATCGGATGTAAAGGTAAATATTGCACCAGATGATGTTTTGCTCGATCATACAGACCAAATCGCCAAATTTCCCCGGTCGAAACCGCACCGTACAAAATCGGACTCTTACTTTCTACCCAGTGATCGAGGGCAATCAATTCAACAGCAAGCTGAGTAAAGCCTTTAGTTAAATCCGATTGCTTGGCTTCAATGATTAGAAAATTGCTGGGACTAGAAATATAGTAATCGAGTGAACCTTTTAACCAATTGTTCACACTAACGGTATACTCAATATTGATTGAATAGTCTAAGCGATCGCAAATCTGATCGATCAACGGAAAAATCAATGCCTCCCGGCGTGCCTGTTCAGTCGTGGTATTCACCCGTTTCAGTCTGCGCCGCATACTCTGTGCGAATTCAGGTAGCCAATCTAATTCACATTGCGTATAGGGAAGATCTTTGCGATCGGTACGCTCAAGGGTACAGCCTAAATCTGCCAAAATATCTTCAGGTGAGTAAGGCAGATCAAAATACTTGCTAAAGGTGTAGGATTTGTTTGGATCTAAAACCTTAGGCATGGTGTCAATCTCCTCACTGAAGCGGTAATTTTATTAAGCATGGTATTACATTTAACGCTGCACGATTGAATCCTTCATGGAGGTGAATGAAAGATTTTAGATCGTCTAGAGAGATAGCGGCAAAGGTAAACTTAGGCACGGCAATGAAGTCACGCATGATTACCTTGATCATATCGTGCATCTCTCAGGTTCTAAGCCGTCTTATGTCCTATTCCTCACCACAATACTTATTCAGCAACCCCTAATTACCCTAAACCCAGTTCACGTTTGAGTAAATTAATCGATTTTGTCCCAATATAATTTTCACTGCAAACCAGCTTAGGCGGACGGATCAGATCATCTCTGGCGTCTAAAATTGCCTGTTTGACCATATCATAACTGGCTTGATCGCTAATAATCGTTCGCGCACTGCGGACTAAAGCGTTAAGTTTATATTTATCACTAACCTGAGCGGTAATCAGGAGTAAATCATCCCCGCGCAGACTGTGGATAATCACGTCTACAATCCGTAGAATACCCCCACTCAGACTTACACAGCCCAGACAACTATCTTTGGGGAGACTTTTGACAATCTCGATTTCTTGTCCATAATCGTGGATATCGACAGGAATAACCCGCACGGATTTCGGCGCTGCGATCGCTTCGGCTTTTTGGATAAAATAGCGGCTGGTGACGACTGTACCGGAATTGGTGCGTTCTAGGGTTTGTTCTAATTCTTCTAAGGGGACTAACTGTACCGGAATTCCCAGGGCGGATTCCAATTCCTGCACCATTAATTCCCCAGCGCCCATATCTCGTGACTCTACGGTAACAAGCACTCTAGCACTACAGCGCAACCGCCAGTCAATTTCGGCTAAAAAGAGTTCGCGGGCTTCATTGAGGGAGCAACCTTGAGAGAGTAATTCGTCCAAACTCTGCTGGACAACTCTTGATGCTTGGGGATATTGCTGGAGAATCGGAGATTGACGCTGAGTTCCGCCTTCATGACCCTGGGCTTTCACATAAATCCCTGATCCGGCTATGGATTCGACGAGTCCCGTTTCTTCTAGCTGGCGGTACACTTTACTGATGGTATTACGATGCAACCCCGTCTCCATGGCTAATTGACGGGTACTGGGCAATTTATGTCCCGGTGGATATTGACGAGAGGCGATCGCAAACTGAATTTGGTCGAATAGCTGCTTTGAGGCAGGGATTTCGCTATCAGGCTGAATATGGTACTGAACCATTATAAAGTCTCCCAAGCACTTGCTTTTCAATAGACACCAGAGTATAACTTACAGTTTAAGATCAGATGGTGGGTGGCTGACCCTCTAGTCCTGACCTAGGCATTTCTCTAAGCATTTATCATAGCTAAACTTTACAACAACTGGGGTTTTCTTAATCTGATGTATCATTCGGCTTTGCCTAAGAAAATACTCTTTGCACTATGCTATTGTGCATTTCAATATTCAAACCCGATTCAAGTTTTCGCGAATCCTTCGAGTATCAGAATAATTACAATAGACAGATAATAAATACTTGAAAAATAACAAGTAAACTAATATAATTATAACAATCCGTAAATAATTTGCTGAATGGGGGGGACGTGAGGGTTAAAATTAAGCAGAAGTTTGACCGTTGACCAGAAGGTCAAAAGCCATAGCAGCGAGGACTGCGATAGATCGACGAACACAGCGTAAACCTGAATTATGACGGCTAGAGAAATCAAAAGCGATTGGGTTAAGATTACAAACGGCTCTCTACAAATTGACGCTTACTTAGCGATGCCCGTGGCAGAGGAGTCTGTTGGGGGCGTAGTCGTGTTGCAGGAAATTTTTGGTGTGAATGACCATATCCGAGATGTGACCCAGCGGATTGCCCAAGAGGGATACGTCGCGATCGCACCCGCCCTCTATCAACGAGTTGCCCCCGGTTTTGAAACAGGATACACAGAAGCTGACCTGAAAATCGGCAAGGATTATAAGGCGCAAACCCAGGCGGAGGAACTGCTGAGTGATATCCAAAGCGCGATCGACTATTTAAGGGGGCAAACACCTGTTAAATCCAATGCGATCGGCTGTATTGGCTTCTGTTTTGGGGGTCATGTCGCCTATCTAGCAGCAACCTTGCCAGACATCAAAGCGACAGCCTCCTTCTATGGTGCAGGGATTGCCACGATGACGCCCGGAGGAGATGAACCAACGATTACCCGTACCCAGGATATTACGGGAACCATCCATCTATTCTTTGGCATGGATGATGCTAGCATCCCGGCTGAACAAGTTAACCAGATTGAAGCTGAACTCAAAAAGCACCAAATTTCCCACCAGATCTTTCGCTATGAAGGTGCTGATCATGGATTTTTCTGCGATCAACGTGCCAGCTATAACCCACAAGCGGCAAAAGATGCTTGGGAAAAAGTGAAGATGCTATTTCAGCAGGAACTGTAGTTATTCGTCATCGATTATTTGTCATTAATAACCCCAAATGACAAGTAAAAAATGACAAATCTATTTTCTTAAACAACTAATACTCATGACTTCAGAATCAACCCGTTCTCAAACCCGCAAAACTGCTTTTTCTATGGAAGATTTTGCCAAAGCCCTAGAAGAGTATGACTACGAATTTAGTCAAGGGCAGGTGGTGCGAGGTAAAGTGCATAGCTACGAGATGGATGGTGTTTATGTCGATATTGGCGGCAAATCTTTGGCTTATGTTCCAGGGCAGGAAGTGTCAGTGGCACGAGTAGAAGATTGGTCAGAGGTGCTACCGTTGCAGGAAGAGTTGGAGTTTCTGATTATTCGGGAACAGAATGCAGAAGGTCAGATAACTCTATCACGGCGTCAGTTGGAAATCAATAAGATTTGGGATCAACTGGCGCAAATCCAAGACAGTGGCAAGTCCATGCAGGTGCAGGTATCCGGTGTGAATAAAGGCGGTGTGACTGTGGATTGGCAGGGATTGCGAGGATTTATTCCGCGATCGCACCTGAATCAACGGGGGAACTTAGAGTCGCTGATTGGTCAAAGCTTAACCGCCAGCATCCTGGAAGCCGATCGCGATCGCAGCAAGTTAGTCTTTTCTCAACGAGAAGCCACTCGCGCTGAAAGTTTCTCTATGTTAGAGGTAGGACAGTTAGTGGAGGGCACGGTTTCCAATATCAAACCCTTTGGTGTGTTTGTAGAATTGGACGGGATTACCGGCTTATTGCATATTAAGCAAGTTAGCCAAAACATGGTGGAATCGTTGACGAATATGTTTCAGGTGGGTCAATCGATTAAAGCAATCGTGATTGGCTTGGATGAAGGCACTAATCGCGTTTCTCTATCGACAAAAGTGTTAGAAAACTACCCCGGAGAAATGGTGCATAAAATGGCAGACGTGATGGAAAGTGCTGAGGCACGTTCAGAACGGGCAAGGGCAAAAATGATCTAATCAGAACCGTTCTAAATTGTGTGTAGGGGCGGGTTTCACGATTAGCGTTTCTTACCTCATCCAGATGTAACTAAACCCGCCCCAGCCCAAGTTTTGAATGAACGGAGGTGAGGGCGGGTTTTGTAGCTAAGCTAGGGAAAAGAATCAAAATTAGTCCCTAAACCCGCCCCTACACATTTAAAACTCAAACAAAGGGTGGGTTTTGTAGCTAAGCTGGGAACAACAATCAAAGTTAGTCCCTGAACCCGCCCCTACACAATCAAAATGTTGTAGCCGTTTCCTATTTTTTTATCTGAAACAGGAGGATCAAAATCTGATGGCGAAAGCAGAGGAATCCAGCCGCACTCTTAGCGTGGATATTGGTGGAAGTGGGATTAAGGTGATCGTTTTAGATCCGGCGGGAAATCCGATCACTGAACGCCATCGAGTCACCACACCGCAACCCGCGACGCCGGATGCTGTCATTGATGCGATCGCACAATTAGCCGCCGCCCAAGGGGAATGCGATCGCGTATCTGTGGGCTTTCCTGGCGTGGTTATGGCTGGAGTCGTGAAAACGGCGGTGAATTTAGATCCAGCTTGGCAAGGATTTGATCTGGCGACTACCCTTTCTCAAACCTTGAAACAGCCGGTGCGTGTGGCTAACGATGCAGATATGCAGGGATTAGCCACGGTTCAGGGTAAAGGGGTGGAACTAATGATTACCCTAGGGACAGGATTTGGTTCAGCCTTATTTGTGGATGGTAAACTCGTCCCCAATTTAGAAATGGCGCATCACCCCTTTCGCCAGGGAGACACCTACGAACAACAGTTAGGGCGGGCGGCGTTAGAGAAGAAGGGAGAGAAGAAATGGAACAATCGTTTACAACGCGCGATCGCAACCCTAGAACATTTATTTAACTACGACTATCTTTATATTGGTGGCGGAGAAGCCAAAAAAATTACCTTCGAGTTACCAGCGAATGTCAAAATTGTCCCCAATATCAACGGATTATTAGGCGGAATTGCCTTATGGCGGGATTGATTTTTCCTAATTGTTTACCCCTGTAGGGGCGGGTTTATGGACTTTGATTACGCTATTGATAATA
>NZ_JAVJZI010000090.1:0-63841 GCF_040223135.1 Coleofasciculus sp. G3-WIS-01 | reverse complement strand
CGCCCTGCATGGTGCCTTTGGCTTAATTGGCTTTATGCTGCGGCAATTTGAAATTTCCCGCGTGGTCGGAATTCGACCCTACAACGCCATTGCCTTTAGTGGACCTATCGCGGTATTTGTCAGCGTATTCTTGATCTATCCGTTGGGGCAATCCTCTTGGTTCTTTGCTCCCAGCTTTGGCGTAGCCGGAATCTTCCGCTTTTTGCTATTCTTCCAAGGGTTCCACAACTGGACACTCAACCCCTTCCACATGATGGGAGTGGCGGGTATCTTAGGTGGAGCGCTGCTTTGTGCGATTCACGGTGCAACGGTAGAAAACACCTTGTTTGAAGATGGTGAAGGGTCAAATACCTTCAGGGCATTTAACCCCACCCAAGCCGAAGAAACCTATTCAATGGTAACGGCGAACCGTTTCTGGTCTCAGATTTTCGGGATTGCGTTTTCCAACAAGCGCTGGCTGCACTTCTTCATGCTGTTTGTCCCCGTGACAGGCTTGTGGATGAGTTCAGTGGGTGTGATTGGCTTAGCCGTGAACCTGCGTGCCTATGACTTCGTCTCCCAGGAAATCCGGGCGGCGGAAGACCCCGAATTTGAGACATTCTACACTAAGAACATTCTCCTGAATGAAGGAGTCCGGGCTTGGCTGGCGCCTCAAGACCAACCACACCAGAAGTTTGTATTCCCTGAGGAAGTTCTACCTCGCGGTAACGCACTCTAATCAGGTTTGTAGAGACGTTGCCTGCAACGTCTCTACGCTTCCCCCTTGCAAAATCAAAAGGGTGTGTTATTCTGATTAAAGGTGAAGAAACACCTGATGACTGACGGATTTAAAAAAACCGTACAGGGATTAAGGAGGTGATGCCCATGAGCGATAGTAGTAAATGCATGGGTCATCTGATTGGAGTTAGCCGGCTGTGCGCCGGAGCTGTTCTCTAACAGCTAGCTCAGTTCTCTTCGGAGAACTCATTTATTGAGCAACTGGGCTGGTTAAGGAGTTCCTTCCGGCAGTCTGGTTTCAATCAGAAGACCCGCTAGACCGCTCTCACACTAAGTGCTATAGATTTTATCTGAGGGTTTTATCTATGTACTTCTCGTGAGAGCGGATAGTTTTTGGGGGATTTTGAGATGGCTCAAACGCTGTGCAAGTTAAGTGCATATCTGTAAAAGGCTGATAAGGCAAGGGCTTAAGTACCAGTTTATAAAGCTTGACATCTCGGACGACTTGTGTAGTACAAGCCGTTCATTTAGTTATATAATTGGCAGTATTAGCCAAAAGCTTAGCGATTGGCAGATGGAAAAGAGTTCCAATACGAACCTGAAAGTAAAAGAAAATATACCATCTACCAATAGACGATGTACCATAGTGCGAGAAGGGCAATCTAATTCTTTCTGTAAAGGTGTGAGGACAGAAGATGTCGAAATTACTGTGGAAGTCTCTACTTATTAGCCCAGCGGTATTAGGTGTAACCTTAGTTGCATCTACGGTGGGAGTCCGTGCAGCAGATAGCGCCAATTTGCCTATTGCTGACACTCAAGCAGCGACGCCAGAAGTTCAGTTTGATGGTGTGGCTGATATTAAGGTCTCAGAGGAAATTGCGGTCAATCCGGAACAGTTAACTCCAGCAAGTCTAGAGGTGAAGCCAGAGGCACAACCCACCCTAGCTCAAGCTGTACCGGCTACGCCCAATGATGCTGAGATTTTAAATCAAATCAATGACTACAGCCGCGAAGGTGGAAACTCCAGCGGACAAGTGACCAGTGTGGGTCAGTTACGGGATGTTTCTCCGGGAGACTGGGCGTTTGAAGCGCTACGTAGCCTAGTTGAACGCTACGGTTGTATTGCCGGGTATCCAGATGGTACATTTCGTGGAAATCGGGCGCTGACTCGTTACGAATTTGCCGCTGGTTTGAATTCTTGTTTGAACCAAATTGAGCGTTTGATTGGTACGGGTGGTTTTGATGATACTGAGCTAGTAACCCTGCGGCGGTTAATTCAGGAATTTGAAGCAGAACTGGCGACGCTAGGGGCGCGAGTTGATAATCTGGAAGGTCGTGTAGCGTTCTTGGAAGATAATCAGTTTTCCACGACGACCAAGTTAAGGGGTGAAGTGATTTTTGCCCTCACCGACGAGTTTAATTCTGATTTTGACAATAATACTGTATTCCAAAACCGGGTTCGTCTAGAACTGAATACAAGCTTCACGGGTCAGGATCGTTTGGTTACTCGTTTAGCCGCAGGGAATGCAGAACTACTAAATACTGGTGCGGGTTTTGAGAGTACACAGACATTTAATATCGGGGATACTGATCCAGATAATGATGTCGTTGTAGACTGGTTAGCCTACTACTTCACCTTTGGTAGCTCAAAAGTTTACCTTGCTGGTGCAGGCGGGATTCATAGTGACTATGTTCCTACCCTCAATCCTTACTTTGAAGATTATGACGGTGGTAATGGTGCGCTGTCTGCCTTTGCCTCTGAAAGCCCCATCTATCGAATCGGTGGTGGTGGAGGTGCAGCCGTTAGTCTAGGCGCAGGACCGCTAGAAAGGGTCTTGGGACCAAGCACATTGACTATTGGTTACTTAGCAGGTCCTGGTGCCGATAATCCAGGGGAAGACTTTGGTATCTTCAATGGTGAATATGCGGCACTAGCCCAGTTAAATTTCAACCTTGGCGATCGAATTGCTATTGGTGCAACTTACGTCCACGGTTACCATAATGCTGGCAGTGCCATCTTTGATATTGGTGGTGGTGGTGCAGATGAGTTTCCTAACTTTGGAGACGGTATTGTCGGTACTGTGCTAGCTAATAACCCAGGTTCCTTTGGCGTTGGTGATCGGGTTCCTACTGTAACTAACTCCTACGGAGTACAAGCAGCATTACGCTTGAGTGAAAATATCTCAATTAGCGGCTATGGTGCTTATACCGATGCAATTCTAATCGGTCGAGGCGGTAGCGAAATCTGGACTTATGGTGCTGGCGTAGCCTTTGCAGATCTGGGTAAAGAAGGTAACGTTTTGGGAATTTTCGGCGGTGTACAACCCTACGCCGGAAATATTGATACGCCAAGCGCGAATTTCCGCCGAAGTAATGATGAGTTACCTTGGCACGTTGAAGCCTTCTACAAGTACCAACTTACAGATAATATCTCGTTTACTCCGGGTGTTATCTGGTTAATGAATCCCAACCAGAATAACGGTAATGAGGATGCAGTAATCGGTACTCTGAGAACGACTTTCACCTTCTAATACTAAGTTGAAGTCAAAGAGATAATCCGTAAGGGTTTACAAAAGGCAATGTAGCGAAGCATCTGGCGAGATTCTTCAATCCGCTTCATTTACTTCGCTTCGCTCAGGACTCACAATTGAACATTAGAACCCAACTTGGTATAAGTCAATTCGGAAGGCAAAATTAGCCTGAAAATCCATAATTTGATCACCCCGCCAGTGCGCGGGGTTTTTTCAGCTTGCCCAACCCTTACCAGCAAACCCCACCGGAAAACCGGGGTATACTGGGGATGGTTGCCCTGAAATGAATCAAGTGGAATCTGTGGAACTCTCCTGTAAGACGGAATATACCCTGCTTGCCCTTTTAGAACTCACGGGTCATTACAATGAGGGAGAACCCTTACAAATCCGACAGATTGCCAAGCAACAAAATATTCCCGATCGCTATTTAGAGCAGCTTCTGGCAACCCTGAAACGTGGAAATATAGTTCGTAGCCAACGGGGGGCTAAAGGGGGCTACCTTCTGGCGCGGGAACCCTGGACAATTACTCTGTTGGATGTTATCAACTGCCTAGATGGTGCAACCGCAATAGCCTCTGGTAGCAAAACAAGGGCGATAACTGAAGCCAGTGCTATCGTTCAAGAAACATGGGAGGAAGTCCGCGATCGCACCAATGAAATTTTGCAAGACTATACTCTGCAAGATTTATGGGAGAAACTGAATAACAGACGACAGTTGAACATTATGTATTACATCTAAATTAGGACGTCCCTATTCCCTATTCCCTGTTCCCTGACAAAGGACAAAGGACAAAGGACAAATCAGATGTCATCCTTTAATCATTACCAAACACTAGATATTCACCCGCAAGCAACAGCCCAAGAAATCAAGCAAGCCTATCGGCGTTTAGCTAAGCGTTTTCATCCCGATAGTCAAACGGAAACGTCTAATGTAGAAAAAATTGTCGAGATTAATGGGGCGTATGAAGTTCTCAGTGATCCTCAGCGTCGCCGTTTTTATGACCAACAGCTTTTCAATCTACAGTTTTCATCTAAACGCCGCACTCGCCAACAGCGCAACGAAGCGGCGCAAAAACAGTATCAACGTCAACGGAGGCGATCATACAATGCTGATATTCACCTAGAGGACTGGTTGCAGCAAGTCTATAAACCAGTGAACCGATTGATTATTCCCATTCTCAAATCCCTGAATACGCAAATCAATCAACTAGCGGCTGATCCCTTTGACGACGAACTCATAGCAGATTTTCAGACGTATCTAGAAAACTGTCGTCATGATCTCAATCAGGCTCAGATTACCTTTCGTTCCCAACCCAATCCCTCTCCTGTTGCTGGTGTTGCGGCTTCTTTGTATTACTGTCTCAATCAGTTGGGAGATGGTATTGATGAGTTAGAACGCTTTACCTTGAACTACGACGAACATTACCTGCATACCGGTCAAGAACTCTTCCGAATCGCCACCAGCTTACGCCACGACGCTCAAGATGCCATTAAGCATATAAACGATTAATTATAAAATTTATAATTAATCGTTAACAAAAAATGAATGACGAATGACCAATGACCAATAACGAATAACCAATGACCAATAACCAATATTCGTTTATCCTAGAATTAGTGCTAATTTACAGAAATTAACAGATTCTGACTTGCCTCAAAAACGCATGAAATGCATCATTAACCGCCGCGCCCAGTTTTCTGCCAGTCACCGCTATTGGTTACCCGAACTGAGTGAAGCTCAAAACAAGCATAAATTCGGTCGAGGTACCCAGTTTCCCGGTCATGGACATAATTATGTCCTATTTGTTTCCCTTGAGGGTGACCTAGACGAATACGGTATGGTGCAAAACCTATCCCAGGTCAAAAAGTTAATTAAGCAAGAGGTCACCAGCCAATTAGACTATGCCTATCTGAACGATGCTTGGCTAGACTTCCAGGAAACCCTACCCACGACCGAAAACATTGCTCGTGTTATTTGGCAAAAGTTAGCACCTTATTTGCCACTTGTCAAGATACAACTATTTGAACATCCAGAACTTTGGGCTGATTATTTAGGAAACGGAATGGAAGCATATCTCACCCTATCGACCCACTTTAGCGCCGCTCATCGGTTAGCTCATCCCCAACTCAGTTATGAGGACAACTGTGAAATCTACGGCAAATGCGCTCGTCCGAACGGTCACGGACACAATTATCATTTAGAGGTTACTGTAAAAGGGGAAATCGACCCGCGCACCGGGATGATTGTCGATTTGGGAGCGCTGCAGAAGGTAATTGATGATTATGTCGTAGAACCCTTTGACCATACCTTCCTGAACAAAGACATCCCCTACTTTGCCCAGGTTGTACCGACGGCGGAAAATATTGCCATCTATATTCGGCAATTACTCCAGTCACCGATCCAAAAATTAGGAGCGAAACTGCATAAAGTTAAACTAATTGAAAGTCCCAATAACTCCTGTGAAGTCTATTGTACAGGTGAAGCATCATCGGTAGAACCGGACGCGATCGCATCCCCTGTTCTAACCTTAGTTTAGACCGATTAACACAATAGGGTAGAATCTACCTCTATGATGATGTTGGTCTATTGAGCAGCGATCAAACCCCTGCCCCTGCCTTCCATAGTCGTTGAGAGTCTAGATCCCCGGCTTCTTAGAGACGTCTGGGTTCTAGGTGCTAAAAAGTCGGGGTTATGGGTGCTGTTTGGCTTCCGGATGCTTCTTTCCCACTCCCGTAACGAGTGAATAGAAGAGGGAAACATTGACATCCCCCCACCGCTAAATCAAAGATTATAGCGGGATCATTCTCGCCGATTGAGGTAAATGAGCCAGGTATGGCAGAGTTTGAGTATCAGTCTTTTGCTTCCACCGAAGTCATAAGAAAACTTTTGGTAATATGGGCGAAAGCTTCATTATTCTGCCTATTATACCCATCTAGCTCACACAAACGATAAAATGTCCTACTTGAGGTCACAGTAGAGGAACTATGGAAACGAATCCACAAAAATCTGAATATACTGAGGGTACATCCCCAGAAGTCAAAACTACTCCAGCGGACGCGAAAAAAATCCCAGAGTCTACAGTAGATGTCAATGTTGACCAACCGGGGACAGTAGCCCAACTCCCTGGTAACAACCAACCCATGCTGCCTGCGGCAGGTCAAACCACGGATCAAGCTTGGCAGGAGTGGGTACAGCCTGTGTTTGACTTTTTGTCCAAACTTCCGGCGATAATCAGCTCATTTTATTATGAGTACCAACAAGCCATCATTTTGATTGGGCTAGTGATAGCCGGCTTTATTACCGTGTATGTCACCCTAGCTGTACTGGATGCCATTAACGACATTCCCTTATTAGCCCCAATTTTTGAACTTGTCGGGATTGGTTACACTATCTGGTTTATTGCCCGTTATCTTTGGAAAGCCGAAAGTCGCCAAGAATTGGCTCAAGAGTTTGATGCTCTTAAAGGACAATTGCTCGGCAAAGATTCAACTCATAGTTAACTTGATAAATATTCCCACCTGAGTCTTGGATTTGGGTGGGGATTATCCGAGAAAACCAAGCCGAGAAGGGAGGGTTTTGTGGTTCAGCTATTGGTGACAAGCCAGCTTTATGCCTAACGGTAGCCCCTAAAATTGACCCTTCGACTACGTTTAGGGCATGGTTATGACTTCCCAAAAAGCGATACTAGGGATTAACTCGAATAATTCTAGGCATATTACAAATTTCTTGATTACTCTCCTCACTAGCTTGATTTGCCGTTAGGGAATTGACTAAATCAGAAATACCCTCGGCTCCAGTTTTTTGCAGGGTTTGCAAAAGCTGATAACTGTGGCTAATTAAATCGGTTACCTGAATTTCTTCATAAATAGGTTGGTAGTCACCTAAGCGTCTAATTCCCTCCCCAAGCAAGATGACAGCGCCACGCCAGTTAAGATTATTGAGGTGGTAGCAAGCGACCGAAATCTGTAATATGCCTTGATAAAACTGTTTTTTTGGCTCGACAGCATCCATCCACAACGCCTCTAAGGTGTCGTGACAGGCATAAAATTCCTGTTGATTAAATTGCTCAACACCTTGCCAAAATTGCTCAGTCATGGGTGATTAATTCTAATGTATGAGTCATTGGTCATTTAAGGTTAAAAATGACCAATGACCAATGACATAAAGACAATTAAGCCATACTATCTCGAACGGATTGAATCTCCTCCATGGCAATGTCCTGCTGTTCTCCAGAAAATTCGTTGTCTGGTGTCAAAAACAACATACAGTGGCACTCTTTGCGCTCACGCATGGGGATGCAAGGACAATTCCAATAGGTGGCTTTCACCTCGGCTTCTTTGTCTTCATAATGACGGCAAGGGCATAGGGGTGAACCTAAATCATCTTTGTGCTTAGCCAATCCTTCAATGACGACAGCCGTTACCGAGGGGTCAACACAAAAGTAAGTACCCGTTCGTTTTGCATAAGTTTCGGCGAAATTCTTCATCGCCGCCAGTGTTTTCTCATTGGAAAGATTGGTGGTTTCTGATGTACTCATAAGTAAAATTCGCTAGATACCCTATTCCTTGGCGTGGTCGTTCAACTTTTGTTTGCATTTTAACGCAAACCAGGTTCCCCGAAGGTCATGAAGGGTGTTAAGTTCGGGTAAGGGATTGTTGTAACTGACGTTGTAAGGGTTCTTCAGGATCAATGATTCTACCCGTGCAATTGGTAACTCCTGAAGCCTGTCGGTCAGGTTCGGCTAATATTGATGGAGACCAAAATAACCAACGACTACCCGGAGGGAGGGAATTGAGACTGGAGGATTCTTGTGTGAGCCAGATTAAGGGAAGATAAGGAGGATCGCCAGTTTCTGTATCTTCTCCAGGTTGGGTCGCAGCCAGGGCTTCTAAGACGACTTGATTGCCGTGTAATAACCCTGTTCTAGCTGTCCAGAGTCTAGCGTCAAGCTGACGAGAACAGGCATAGAAGTAGAGGGAGGCGGCGGCAATAACGGCTGATTCAAAATCCTCAGATTGCCAACTTACCGAACTATCAAGGCAAATGATAATTTCTTGAGATCCGGTAAAGACTTCTAACTCCCGTACCATCAATTCCCCATAACGGGCGCTGGTGCGCCAATGAATCAGACGAGTTGCATCACCCACACGGTAAGGTCGTAGCGATCGCGTCAGGTCTTCTGTGGCTGATTGAGAACGGCGATCGCTTAACAGTTGTAAACTATCATCTGTGCCGATTTCGTCTACGATGGGGCAACTGGTCAGGGGTAATACCGTGGGATAAACAACCGCTGTGGCTGGCCCATGGCGGCTACGACGACACCAAAATAATCCTACGGGGTTTCCGGTTCTCAGTTGGATCTCATGCCAATGGTAGACGCCCCGCTTTTTGGTGGAATGGAAATAAACCCAGTGATAGACACGGCTCGGCGCAATGGTTTCAATCGCGGTTTGCAGGGGTTTTCCCAGTTCCGATTGGAGCATGTCCTGAACTTGTAATAAAGTTTTGGCACGAGCCGTGGGATTTTCAATATCGATTTCAATGGTGAGTTCCTCGCCCACACTCACCGGAAAGATGGGATTTCGGTGGACTTTCAGATGACGTAGCGACAAGGGCGGCAAGATAGCCGCTAACCCCAATAGGGCAAAAATTATACCACTGATCACATACAGCCATCCTGACATGGTATTGGTCGCCGCACCAAAGAAACAAATCGCAATACCCGCTAATATCCATCCAGCATAAGCAGGAGTGACCCAATGGGTTTCTAACCAATCCGTGATCCGAGTAATGATTCCCATCTGACACAATCCCTACCCTGTTTAAGGTTTGATCTTATCCCATTCAATCAATTGACATCCTCCCTCGCCGGAGACGAGGGATTCCTAAACCTCACGATTTAGGTTTCTGCTTCTTTCCCCTAAGAAAAAGCGAGAGAGGTTTTTCGCAACTGCCCTTTGGACTTATGCCCATCAGGTCTTATGTTCGCTCCACAGACTATCACCGCAAGCCCTGCGGCGAGAATATTATTCGCGGCATTAATATCTCGGTCATGGTGGGTTCTACACTCTGGACAATCCCATTCCCTGACATCAAGCGGCAATTTATCAACAATGTGTCCACAGTGTCCACAGCGCTTAGAGCTGGGAAACCATCGGTCAATCTTAACCAGTGTCCGACCGTACCACTGGCACTTGTATTCCAACTGTCTAACCAGTTCGCTCCAGCTTGCGTCAGCAATTGCTTGAGCTAACTTGTGGTTTTTCATCATATTCTTCACTGCTAAGTCTTCGACAACAATCGTTTGATTTTCACGTACCAGTCGAGTCGTTAGTTTGTGAAGAAAATCTTTACGGGCATCAGCGATTTGAGCATGGATTCGGGCAACCTGCTGCCGAGCCTTTTCCCTATTATTTGAACCTTTAACTTTGCGAGATAATGCTTTTTGAGCTTGTCTCAACTTGCGTTTTAGCCGCTTAAAGTGCTTTGGATTAGCAATCTTTTCCCCATCGCTGGTCGCCACCAAAGAAGTAACACCTGCATCAATCCCAATCGCTTTGTCAAGTTGAGGGAATGTCTTAACAGTATGATCCTCAACCAATAGAGAGACAAACCACCGTCCAGAAACATCTAGCCTTACTGTAACCGTAGAGGGTTCGCAGTTTTCTGGAAGGGTTCGACTCCAGCGAATTGGTAAGGGTTCGCGACATTTTGCTAACCATAATTGCCCATCTTTCCACTTAAAAGCAGAACGGGTAAACTCAGCACTACCGCCGTTACGCAACTTCAAGAAGTTGGGATACTTAGCACGACCTGCCCAGAAATTGGTAAACGCTTTTTGCAAGTTTCTCAATCCCTGCTGCAATGGTACGCAGCTAACTTCATTGAGGAACTGCAAGTCTTCTTGCTTTTTCCAATCTGTCAGCATAGCGGATGTCTGTTTGTAGTCAATCCGCTCTTGCCTTTCATACCAGCCTTCAGTTCGGGTGTGCAACGCCAAGTTGTAGACCAACCGAACACAACCCAACGTGCGGCGCAAGAGTTGTTCTTGTTCCGGCGTTGGGTAAAAGCGGTATCGGTAGGCGCGTTGAGTCATGCATCACATTCTATCACATTCCCTGTAAAAACTGTAAACTGTAACCGGAGGCGCGGCTTTCCTCCCTCGCTTTTAGCGAGGGAGGAAAGCCGCTTGCGAAAGATGACTCCAGAGTTGGGTGAAGCATTTTTGCAGCCAGTTATGATGCTTCGGAGTAAGTTTTTGGCAAAAATGCTTCACCCCTACGACTGATGAAACCATGCCGTTAGTGCCACAGCCAAAGCATCTGCTGCATCATCTGGCTTGGGTATATTCTCTAAATTTAACTCTCGTGTCACCGCTTGCTGTACCTCGTACTTGTCCGCGTTACCATAACCCGTCAACGCTTGCTTCACCTGCCCGGGTGTAAACTCCACCATTGGCACCTGATGCTGAGCTGACACCAACGTGACAACCCCCCGTGCCTGAGCTACGGTAATTGTCGTACTCATCCGATAAAAAAACAGCTTCTCTACGGCAACTAGATCCGGCTGCCACTGTTCGAGTAAGGTATGCAAATCTTCATAAATTGTACAGAGTCGCTGCCCCATCTCTGTCCGTGCTGGCGTCTGAATTACACCAAAATCCAATAACTGCACCAATTCAGAGGTTGATTTTCCCTGAACCTTGGTCATCTGTTTGACTTCAGCTTGGCAGATAATTGCCCCAAAGCCTAAAATCGCTAGTCCTGGGTCTAGTCCTAAAATTCGCTTTCCCATCTACCTTGCCGTATCCTAGAACACCAGTCTAGTCGTTTTGATGATCCACTTCCCCATGAGATTAATCGCCATCCCAGTATAATTCCCAGAATGTATCCTGACAGACATATCCAAAAGAGCTAATAAAGAATATGGCACAGTTGACAATCGACAACTCTCCACTCACGTCAAGGACTTGAGCAATTACACTGCTCTTAGCTAAAGTCTATCCAGTTTTGTTCTCTGTTTCTGGTATCAGCGATGTCCTCAATTAGTCTCTTCAAACGCGCTCTACGTACCCTGCACAATGAGTCAAGAGGTAGGACGCCTCGACAAGTCAATCGGTGGTTTAAGTGGTTAGCGCCTGGACTTTTCGTCAAACGCTGGTTGCTTCTGAGTGCCATAGGCGTACTACTGACGAGTCTGGGGGTGGCGATTTGGGCAAAGCTAACCCCCATTTTTTACTTAATCCAACTCACGTCCACCATTCTGGAAACAATCACCACGGTTATCCCCAACTATGTATCCGGACCGATGGCGATTATTTGTGGTCTGATTTTCATCTTCTGGGGACAAACCCGGACGGTGGGTTCGATTACTGAGGCTTTAAAACCCGGAGGCGATGAAGAACTGATAGACGTGCTGATTGCCCATCGTCGCCTGTATCGTGGTCCAAAAATTGTGGTTGTGGGAGGCGGTACGGGGTTGTCTACCTTACTCCGAGGACTGAAAATTTACAGCGCCCATATTACTGCTATTGTTACCGTAGCCGATGATGGCGGTTCCTCTGGGCGGCTGCGCCAAGAATTTGGGGTTCTGCCTCCGGGAGATATTCGCAACTGTTTGGCAGCTTTAGCCGACCAAGAAAAATTATTAACTGAGCTGTTTCAGTACCGCTTCTCGGCGGGCAATGGTCTAGTGGGTCACAGTTTTGGTAATTTATTCTTGACGGCAATGAGCGAGATTACGGGGGACTTAGAACGGGCAATTTCTGCCAGTTCTCAAGTCTTAGCGGTGCGGGGACGAGTTCTCCCAGCTACGTTGAGCGATGTTTGTCTGTGGGCAGAATTAGAAGATGGGCGTCGGATTGAAGGTGAATCGAATATTACGGCTGCCAATGGTAAAATCGTGAAAATGGGTTGCACGCCAGAAAATCCCCCGGCTCTTCCCGCCGTGCTCAAAGCAATTCACGAAGCCGATTACATTATTATTGGTCCGGGTAGTCTGTATACCAGCATCGTGCCGAATCTGTTAGTCCCAGAAATTACTGATGCGATCGCGGCAAGTACCGTTCCCCGGATCTATGTGTGTAATATCATGACTCAACCGGGTGAAACTGACGGATATACGGTTGCCGATCATGTTCGCGCCCTAGACAATGCTTGTAGTCAACCCCTATTTGATGCGGTTTTAGTCCATCGAAAGGTTCCTTCCGCCCAAGCATTGATTAAATATTCCCAAGTGAATTCCCATCCCGTTTTTCTAGATCGAGAAGAAACCGAGACTCTAGGACGACGCATTGTTTTAGCCAATGTGATGGATGAAGATGAGAACACTAATCTAGTGCGACATAACCCCGAAAAGTTAGCCCGGGTGTTGCTACGCTGGTACAGTCGCGCTCATCTGTTGTAATTTAGAGTTGATCGGGTAGAAGGGAAAGAATGACTCAATTGCGTCTAAAGGATGCACAAGCCACGCGATCGCTAGGTGTTCGTCTGGGGGAATCTTTGAGAGCGGGTAGCGTGATTTTACTAGAGGGAGATTTAGGTGCGGGTAAAACCACACTGGTGCAGGGAATTGGTGCAGGCTTGGGCATCACGGACGCGATCGTCAGTCCCACGTTTACTCTAATTAACGAATATCTAGAAGGACGCATTCCACTCTATCATCTAGATTTGTACCGCCTAGAATCGGAAGCCGTAGCTGGGTTACATCCAGAAAGCTATTGGGAAGGCGTGGAAATGCCTTTGGGAATCGTCGCGATCGAGTGGGCGGATCGATTACCCTATTTACCAGAATCTTATCTGCATCTGAATTTAACCTATTTAAGCGAAGGTGGACGCCAAGCCCAACTGATTTGTGTCTCAACGGGGAAATCTGAGGCGGCGCACGAACTGCGTCTGTGACATCATCCCACACCAGAATCTTTGATTTGGTGTGGGCTTCCAAGCTTCACAACTTGGATTTATCCTGAGTGTTTATGGGATAGAGTTCTCATTTGCCACCAATGGAACGCTCAGCAGAAAAAGGACAAACTTGACCAGAGTAAGCAACAACTCGCCTAAACTCATTATGGGGGAGATGCCAGCAAATTCTGGTAGAGATTAAAGAACACCGTCAATTCCACCCCAGACCAAACGAGTGAGTCTTATGGCTTTATCCGTAGCACAGGGGGAAATCTTACAGTGATTGGAGTGCAGGTGCATTGAATGGATAGAGGTACAAATGAGCGATCGCAACAAGTCCTACGAACAACTCCAGGCGGAAGTGGCATCCCTACGCCGACAAGTGATTAAACTGAAAATGACTAAAATGGCGTTTGATGCCCAACATCAGCTCATGAGAACCTTTGCCACAACTTTGCAAGCGGCGAGGGGGACACTGATGCTCAGAGCCATGTTGCAACAAATTGTGACGATTGCTACCAAGCTAACTCGTGCTGAATCTAGTAGTTTGTTCTTACTCGATACCCATGGCGTTGTCACCGAAAGTATTCTGGCTCGTGGTGCGACGCTACGTGGACAAAAGCAACGGCTGATTGGTCAAGTATTGGATAAAGGTTTAGCGGGTTGGGTTTATCGTAACCGCCAACTGGGACTGATTACTGATACGATCAAGGACGAGCGCTGGTTGACTTTACCTAATCAACCTTATTCCGTTCGCTCCGCCCTTGGCATCCCGATTCTTATGGGTAAGGAAGTATTAGGAATTCTCACGTTAACCCACTCACAACCTGGACATTTTAGCCCGGAATCTGCTCATCTAATGCAAATCACAGCAGAATCTATGGCACTGGTGCTTGACAATGCTCGACTCTATCATGAACGTCAGCAGCAAGAAATGGACTTAGAGTTACAGCAGACTCAAACGCAAGCAACCGATCAATCTCGCCAAAGTGTACCTCAATCCTTCAGCGAGAAAGAATTTTCCCGAATTGGCATATATATCCTGTTTGGCGAAGGTAATTTTCTCTATGTCAATCCCAGATTAGCCGAAATTTTTGGCTATACTTTTGGGGAACTGATCTCCTTAGAATCGGTTCTAGATCTCGTATGCCTGGACAATCGTAAGTTTATTGAACAACAAATCTCTAGTTGCATTCAGGGTCAAAACAAAAACCTTTCCTGTCGCTTTAAAGGGCAGCGGAAAGATAGAAGTTTGATTAATATAGAAGTCTATGGAAACCGAACTAAGCTTTACGGTCGGTTTGTAATTATCGGGGCACTCAGAGCAATGTGACTAGAGTTAATAGGTTAAAATAATAGATAATAATGTATAAGAGTTCTGATTAAGCAAGAAATTTTAAATTATAAAAATTCAAAATTAAGCTAATTAAAGAATTTGAATAAATTATGAATCAACCTCAAGCTATAAAATCTTTGCTGGAATCAGTGGCGGCTGGCGAAATGAGTCCGGCGGTTGCCTTAGATAAACTCAAACATTTTACCTTTGAGTCAGTTAGTGACTTTGCGAAGATTGACCATCACCGCACATTAAGAACAGGTTTTCCAGAGGTGATTTGGGGTTTAGGTAAAACACCTGATCAAATTGCACAAATTATGGCAGCAATGCGAAAACGCAATTCAGTTGTGATGGCAACGCGCATATTCCCTGATGTGTTTGCCCAGCTCCAAGCCACAGTCCCCGATATCCACTATTATCCGACTGCCCGGATTTGTGCGATCGCCCCCGAAACTATTCCATCCAATTCTCCCGGAACGATTAGTATTATATGCGCTGGAACCTCAGATTTATGGGTGGCTGAAGAAGCAGCAGTTACGGCTCAACTGTGTGGATTTCAAGTCCTGCGTCTGTGGGATGTGGGTGTAGCGGGACTCCACCGCTTGCTGAGTCATCAACAGGTGATTGCTGAGGCGAATGTGCTAATTGTCGTAGCTGGAATGGAAGGAGCATTACCTAGTGTTGTTGCGGGTTTAGCTGATTCTCCAGTCATTGCCGTTCCCACCAGCATCGGCTATGGTGCTAGTTTTGGCGGACTCGCTCCTCTTTTAACCATGCTCAATTCTTGTGCGCCGGGAGTGGGAGTGGTGAATATTGATAACGGTTTTGGTGCGGCAATTCTGGCAGGTCAAATTCTGCGGGCGGCTGAAAAATTATCGAGGGAATAGGAAACTCTTAACTTTGACATTAATGTGATCAACCCATACCCTGTGATCTATTCCCACACCGGATGAACCCTGATGAATGCCATCACTGTAATATTTTTGATTAGTGGATTTGTTTTATTGATTGTCGGAGCAGAGATTCTGGTACGGGGAGCATCCAAATTAGCTGTATCTGCTGGACTTTCACCCCTAGTCGTCGGATTAACGGTTGTTGCCTATGGCACCAGCGCTCCGGAATTAGCTGTATCTGTACAGTCGAGCTATGCGGGACAAGCCGATATTGCCATTGGTAATGTCGTGGGTAGCAATATTGCCAATATTTTGTTAATTCTGGGTGCTTGCGCCGCCGCTGCTCCGTTGATTGTCTCGCGACAGTTGGTGCGACTGGATGCGCCCCTAATGACTGGAATATCGTTAATGGTATGGTTAATGGGGTGGGACGGTAAACTCGGTCGAGGGGATGGGATTTTCCTGGTTATGGGAGCGATCGCTTATACCCTATTTACCCTATACCAAGGACGTCAAGAAAGTCAGTCCCAGGAATTATCTGAGGAAAACAGTAATCGCGGCTCTCGCCGAGGGATCTATCAGATTTTACTCAACCTAGGACTAATTATTGGCGGTGTAGGGCTTTTGGTGCTCGGCTCAGACTACCTAATCAAAGGATCTGTAAATGTTGCCCAAACCCTTGGGGTAAGTCAATTGATTATTGGCTTAACCATTGTTGCCGTTGGCACTTCGCTACCAGAAATTGCCACGTCAGTTGTTGCCGCGATTCGAGGTGAACGGGATATTGCGGTTGGTAATGCGGTTGGCAGTAATATTTTTAATCTCCTGTTAGTGTTGGGAGTGTGTGGTGTCCTTGCGCCTGAGGGTATAGCAGTATCAATACCTGCTTTAACTTTTGACATTCCCGTCATGATTGCTGTAGCCGTTGCTTGCCTGCCAATTTTCTTTACGGGTTATCGGATTGATCGGTGGGAGGGGATTCTGTTTCTGGCATACTACGTCGCTTATACGCTGTATTTGTTTCTTAACGCAACTGAACATGATGCGTTGGAAGAATTTAGCGCGATCATGCTCTTGTTTGTCATGCCGTTGACTCTAATAACATTGGTTATTCTGGCGGTTCGTTCCTTCCGCAAAAATTGAATTGTTATCCGCCATTTTTCCAAAAACTTTTGTGGAGGACTTTACAGAGGTGTTGATAGGTAGAATCTCCCAACCTGTTCAACTTAATGTTTACAGCCAAGGTAAAGGCTTTCCGATTCTCTGCCTCCATGGTCATCCGGGATCGGGTCGTTGTATGTCGGTTTTTACCGACCATCTATCTCAACGATTCCAAACCCTGTCTCCTGACTTGCGAGGATATGGTCGCAGTCGTACCTTAGAAGCGTTTCAGATGAGTGATCACCTGATAGATTTGGAGGATTTACTTAACCGCTTCCAGATCAATCGTTGTTTGGTACTCGGTTGGTCTCTGGGTGGGATTCTCGCCATGGAATTAGCGCTAAGTCTACCTGAGAGAGTTAGTGGTTTAATTTTAGTCGCCACAGCCGCACGACCTAGAGGAAACCATCCTGCGATCGCGTGGCAGGATAATCTCTATACAGGGATCGCCTCTGTGTTGAATCGCGTCTCTCCAGGATGGCGGTGGAACATTGAAACCTTTGGGGTGCGATCGCTCTATCGCTATCTCATCCAAAACCATAGTGCAACAGCTTACCAGTATTTGGCACAGGAAGCCTTATCTGCTTATCTTCAAACCTCTAGGGTGGCAACTGGTGCCCTCAATCAAGCATTAAAAGCTGGATACAATAGACTGGCTGACCTAGAAAAAATTCAATGTCCCTGTCTAGTATTAGCGGGAGAAGCCGATCGCCATATCACCGCTACATCGAGTCAAGAAACGGCTCAACACCTACGAAAATCTCAGTGGCGTTGCTATCCTCATACAGCTCACCTTTTTCCTTGGGAAATTCCCAATCAGGTACTCAGTGATATTGATAATTGGATTGAACGTCACCCTCAAGTTGTTGATCTCAGGGGACAAAAAGAACCCTAAAAAAGGTTTTAACAAAAGCTTCCGTGTTTCCTATACCCTACCTAGAATGTTGATTCTAGGTAGGGACTGCGCTCAACTTTTGTTCAATTGTTCCCGACACCCGACAAGACGTTCTAGGAAAGTTGTCCACTCAAGGTTGGGACTCTCACACTAACCGTTGACTCTTCCAAGTTTTCGTCAAAAATTGTTAGATGAATCGGTTTGCCGCGCATAATCGTCACGGAAATCCCTTGAGCGCCTTCATTTTCTAGATCTTCAATATATCCACCTTGAGCGGATTCGGCTTCCTGTTTACTGGAGAATGGACCGAAATAGTAGGTGCATTGGGGATCGTCTGTGATGATTTCTACCCAAAACGCCAAGCCTAAAAATTGGAGAGTGTTGATCAAAAGTTCTTTCATACTATTTACCTAGTCGATGGGATGCTATGTGGTCTTGTTTATTCCCTGCTGTTTACATTTTGTTATACTACTTTACGTTTCTTTTTTCCAAGAATTTTTGCTGAGATCGTCAAGATGCAGTGGGTTAACCCAACGCTGACGATAGGTTTCATACAACGTCATGGCTGCGGCTACAGAAGCGTTGAGGCTAGGAGTCTTGCCATACAGGGGAACCGAAACCAACACATCACAGCAGCGCTGAGTCAACAGACTTAGACCACTACCTTCTGAACCAATAACTAATACTATCGAACCGCTTAAGTCAACAGTGTGTAGTAGCTTACCACCGTCAGCACAAGTCCCATAAATCCAAAAACCAGCGGTTTTCAGCTCCTCTAAAGCCCGACTCAGATTGACCACTCTGGCAATCTGCAAGGTTTCTAACGCGCCGGCTGCTACTTTCATCACGGTGGAGGTAACGCCTACGGCTCGTCGTTGGGGAATAACCAAACCTTGAGCGCCCAAGGCTTCTGCAGTACGAATAATAGCACCTAAATTGTGGGGATCACTAATCCCGTCACAAACGATGATCACGGGGTATTTGCTGGTGGATTTGGCAGTTTGAATCAAATCCCCTAACTCCTTGTAGGAGTAAGGCGCAACTTGAGCCGCGACACCTTGATGATTGGCGCCTTGAGTAATTTGGCTCAGGCGTCGCGGATCAACTTCATCGATAACCGTACCGTTGGCTTTAGCTTGCAGTAGTAACGAGTGAAAGCGGTGATCATAGCGTAACTGGGGCAAAATCCACACCCGATTGAGCTGGCGTTGATTTTCTAGGGCGGCTAAAACCGGATGACGTCCGTAGAGTAAGTCAACATCTTCTGACAAAGTGGACTCAGACTCCGTTGTTTGTGAAGGCAACGGTTGGGAATCTGGGTGACGTTTGAGAATAGGCTTATCAGGGGAGCGTTGATCCCTGAAGAATTTACCTTTAGAGGAGGGACGGCGATGGTCATGTTGGAACTTCCCTAGCTTCGGCTTGCCAGAGGTGTGAGAGCGGCGATCTTGATTAGCCATAGTATTATAGTATACGAATGATTTAGGGGGTATCGAGTTCTAAATACGCCAATAACTCAGTCAAACGTTGGGGATCACTCAGATACAGATATCCAAGTAATGTTTCTAAGCTGGTGGCTTGTTGATAGATTTTGCGATTGAGGCGTCGTGACGTTCCAGTCGCTGCATTCCGTCCACGTCGCAATAGTGCCAATTCGGGTTCAGTTAGGTAAGGTTCGAGTGTTCGCAGCGTATTCGCTTGACTTTCGGCGCGGACTTGAGCCACGACTTGATCATGATAATCACATAGACGTTTAGGTGGGAGTAAATAGCGACTGCGAATATAGAGTTCATACACAGCATCTCCCAGATAAGCCAACGCCCCTGGTGAGATCTGTTGAATTTGGCATTGGGGATCGGCAGCAGCATTCAATTGCCGAAATCGGGCTTCTGTTCCAGAAAGGGCTGAGTTATTGTCTGTGCTGTTTGAAGTCTCTTCCTGCTGCTCCATAAAACTCGGACAAGATGAAGGGCGATTTCAATGCCCGTCCCTATTTTAGCCGGCTCCTAGACGTAACCTGCTACGTCTGGAACATGTTTCTTGACGAACAAAGGGAAATCCCCCGCCGCAATGTCAGGGGATGGGTTTCACAGTTTTTTCGGTCAACTAGGCTTTTTTGACGTTTTCTAAGGCTACGTCAACCGATGGTTGAAGTGAGAGAAATTGTTCTAGACGCACTAACTTCACCGTTTGAGTCACACGGGGATTGGTGACAATTTGCAATTTTCCCTCAGCCGTTTGAGCCTTTTTCGCTATACGCACTAAAGCGCCTAAGCCCGAACTATCCACGAAATCGATCTTAGAGAGATCCAAAATAATATTTTTAGGTCCCTCATCAACACATTTACCAATAACCTTCCCAAAGGTTGGTTCTGAGAAGGCATCTAACAATCCAGTCAGGCGGAAAAGTTGATAATTGCTTTTGACCTCACGAGTCCCTCTTAAGCTGACTGTCAGGTTGAGTTGCTCAGGAATAACACCCTCCTAGCTGTACTTACACTAAACTAATTCAACATGGGTTGGTGGTTTACCAGCGATTAAGCTCATTCGATAGTATAGCGAGAAGTTTAGTGATCATCCACATCGAGTTCGGCGGGCGTGGAAATAACCCACCGATCAAAATTTTTCCCTCGCTTCCAGAGGTAGCCGATTACATCTGGAATATGGCTAGCGAACTTATGTACGGGCTTTGTGCGATCGCATGGATTCGACAAACTGATTAAACAAGTAGTCGGCATCATGAGGACCCGGACTCGCTTCTGGATGGTATTGCACCGAGAAGAATGGTAGCGTCTTGTGACGCAATCCTGCCACAGTACGGTCATTCAGGTTTAGATGAGTAATTTCCACATCTGCCCCTAATGACTCAGACTTGATCGCAAATCCATGGTTTTGGCTAGTAATTTCTACCCGTTGCTGTAACCCAGCCGGGTGATTCAACCCACGATGCCCGAATTTTAGCTTAAAAGTTTCAGCTTCCATCGAAAGCCCCAATATCTGGTGTCCCATGCAGATGCCAAAGAGGGGTTTTCGGTGTTTTAACAAGGCTTTGGTCGTTTCAATACCGTCCTTAACCGCCGCCGGATCGCCAGGTCCGTTGGAGAGGAAAATTCCATCAGGGTTGTACTTGAGAATTTCTTCGGGGGACGTATTCGCCGGTACCACGATCACCCGACAACCATAGCTGGCTAAACGCCGCAGAATGTTGCGTTTGATGCCAAAATCGATCGCCACCACGGTTAGGGGTTCACCCGTCGTCGATTCAGCCGTGGGACTGAACTCCCAATGATTATCCGTGGCTTGGGACCACTCGTAAACGGCTTTGGTGGTAACTTCCTGCACGAGATTTAACCCCGCCATACTCGGCGCGGCTTGCACTTGCTGCAGCAATTCGCCGGGATCAAGAATTTCTGTGGAAATACCACCATTCATCGCCCCGGTTGAACGCAGTTTGCGAGTCAGCGCCCTCGTATCAATCCCGTAAATTCCGGGGACATGGTGTTGCTTGAGGTAGTCGGGTAAAGACTGGGTTGAACGCCAATTACTCGGACGCCAACAAATGTTCCGGGCGATCGCGCCCCGGATCTGAGGATGGGCTGATTCTTCGTCCTCTGGGTTAACCCCTGTGTTTCCCAGTTCGGGATAGGTAAAGGTGACAATCTGACCACAGTAGCTGGGATCTGTTGCCACTTCTTGATACCCCGTCATGGCGGTATTAAATACGACTTCTCCAATTGCCGTACCTGAAGCGCCGAAAGACCAACCGGGGTAGGATGTTCCATCCGCCAGCACCAGAAGCGCTGGTGTAGCCGCTGAAATAGGCATAAGCAGTTTTTTTGTTGATGGTTGGTTGATTGTTATTTCTAAGAGTACGATAACTTGAACGCTCAACTGAGGCGATATTATCTCATAGCAATGGAAAAACTGGCGAGGATTGTTGGCGGCGATCGTGAAAATCCCCCGACTGGATCAGCCTGGGGGAAGGAAGCTATGAGGAAATTTGAAGGGAAACAAGCATTACTGGGGCGTCGATTTCACCTTGATGGTTGAAATGGTGACCGCCTTCACCGTAATGCCACCTACATCAAACAGTACAGTAATGAATGAATGGAGGTTATTAGAGTGTGACTTTTGTGACATCCTCCCACACCAGAATCTTTGATTTGGTGTGGGCTTCCAAGCTTCACAACTTGGATTTCCTGGTTTTTCCCGTTCGGCTGACGCTCACGGCGGAAGCCTTGCGGGATTTCGACACTTACCTAGACTCAGACGAATTTGAGTCCCCGGTAGACCGTCTGCACAGGCAGTTTCCATTCCCGCGAGTCCCGCGGTACTAGTTAGTTTGATTGGCGTTGGTTGTTGATTATCGATTTCGAGAATCAACTCACACTGCAGCAATTTCAACTAGCGCGAGTGAGCATCTATATCGAAGCCAATGTCAATTTACAACAATGAGGTTGGGGAAGTAAGCCTGTATCCCAACGCCCAATTAAAAATTATGGCGTGGGTCTTATTGCTCCCCCTTTCTCCCCACAACTAGATAATCCTGGATTGCCCACTGTCTCAGCAAGATCAGTTGTATCTCTGTCTAGATGGGCAAAACTGATCTTGATTTTTTTGCCCTCATAAGATAGTGGAGAAAGGCAAAATCATTCGTCATAATAAAAAGAAATAGCTCATGATCTGTTTGAGCCTATACTATGTTATTTCGCGATCGCGCCGTCATTGTCTTTCTTTCTAGCACCTTAACATTAAGCATGGGTGCTTTTATAGTTCTGGGTGTAATCCTAATCCTCAAAGCTAAAGCGAACCTGCCTAAAGGAATGACATGGCAATTGTTGCCCCTGCATGATCACATATTGCCCATCTACCCAAGCTTGTTGCACTGATATACCATGAACATGCAATCGCACGTCTTGATAAGGAAAATCATAGGTTCCCTGCTGCTTCCAGGTCAGTTCTAAATCCTGCTGATTTCGGATTAAGTAAAATTGCTCCAGTCGAGACTCTCCATATCCATCTCCCGCATCGCTGTATAGGCAACCTTCGCTCTCACCTTCTATTGGTGGATACAGGTGAAGCGTTAATTGCTCTTTGTTTTCCATGGGTACAATACTACCCGCTTTAACCAGCAACGGAATCTGTTCTAATGAGGCTTCTAATTCAATAACTGTCCCACCTTCAACCATTGCATCATCCCAGAAGTTGTACCAGTAACCCTTGGGCAGGGAGATTAGACGCGATCGCTCTTTTGGGTGCATAATCGGACAGACTAGCAGTGCATTACCTAAACAGAAGGCATCGTCCACATCCCACAGTGATTGATTCGTCCAGTCTAACCAGAACAGCGGACGTACAGGAGGATATCCCTTCTCTCGCGCTTCCCAAGCCAGGGTATAAAAGTAAGGCATCAATTGGTAGCGTAATTGCAGAAAGCGACGCATAATGCTTAAATGAGGCTCACCATAAGTCCAAGGAGCGCGAGGCAAAACACTGATGGCACAGTGCGTCCGATAAAACATCGAAAAGGTTGCCATCTGAAACCAACGCAGATAGAGTTCGGCGTCAGGATTTCCCAAAAAGCCACCAATATCAGAACCACTGTAGGGAATACCAGAAAGCCCTAACCCCACAATCGTGGCTATTGTCTGACGCAATGCTTCCCACGTAGAAACAATATCCCCTGTCCAAGTCCAAGCATAACGTTGTAACCCCGCCCAACCCGATCGCGCGACAATGAAGGGACGTTTTTGAGGTTGATACTGACGCATCCCTTCATAAACGGCTTGGTTTTCCAGCAATCCATACAAATTATGTGCCTGTCGATGATCCCCTTTTTTTCCTTCTAAGTCATGTTGTGCGACTAGAGGAAGGGTGGGAGCACCCCAACTAACGAACACTGACGGTTCATTCATATCATTCCAAACACCAGCAATTCCCACCTTGAGCAGATAGGCGAATTGCTGACTCCACCACGTCCGAACATCGGGGTTTGTGAAATCAGGAAATACCGTTTTTCCCGCCCAAACTGGCGCAATGATAAGTTCTCCATTGGGATAGGTGCAAAAGGCATTAATAATTTGTCCTTCTAGAAACAAATTGCTCTGACGGCTGTACTTAATCCCAGGATTATTAATGGCAACGCATCGGACACCTAATTCTGCCAGTTCTTGGGTAAAATTTCGCAGATTCGGAAAACGTTTGGGGTCAATGGTAAAGGCACGATTTTTAACTTGACAATCAATATCAAGATGAATCGCGCTTAAAGGTAAATCATGAGTTTGAAATAAATTTACTTCCTGTCGCACCTTGTCTTGGGTACGGTAGCCCCAGCGCGATTGGTGATACCCTAATGCCCAACGAGGCGGCAGTGGCGCTCGACCGGTTAATTGGGTATAACGTTCTATCAGTTGGGGGGGTTCGCCAATGGCGATGTAGTACCGGAGAGAGCCATTTTCAAAATTCGCGATCGCCTGCTCAGAAAATGTAAATTCAGCGCGACAATAGTTCTCATAAAAAATCAGGTAACTACCCAAATTATGCAATCCAAAATAAACCGGAATGCAAATATACATTGGATCGACTCCCGGTCTATAAATATTTCCGGGGTCATAATTCCACATCTGGTACGTTTTACTCGTTTGCTGCGTATCTTTCGCGCCTCGTAAATTGATAGAAGATGCCCGTTCTCCTAGACCATAAATATGTTCTGCTGATGGCAAATCGGCTTGATGTATCCATCGTAGTCCCTGTCGTTGGGGCGGCAGTTCTTCTCGGATTACTTGTCCGGTTTCATTGTAAAATGTGAGGCGACCATCAAGACCAATCGTAATCTTCAAAGCATCGCTGGCAATCATCCAGTCGTTGCCCCGGTTTTCTAAGGTTGTTTCAACAGCATCCCAATCCCCACAAGCAATGGCGTAGGGAATCGGTGGCAAACCCGGAAACCAATTCACTCGCACAAAATCAGGCGTGAGAAAATAGAGTTCAAGTTCTGCCTGCTCAAAGTAGAAATAAGCACCTCGCTCTGTTGGCTTAGCCTGGAGGAGTTTTCCTGGTGTGACAACGGATTCTGACGTGGCTTTGGGAAGATACAGGCGTTCGGCGCGATCGCGTTTATAGGAATAGACAAATGCGGCTGGTAAATATTGCCAAAAAAATAGCGAATTCACCAGGAATTTTAAGAATAGCCCTAGCCGTTCTAGGAGTCTCATCAGGCTGCCTTCAATGCCGGGGCAATCGCGTTTAATGATAAAATTTTACCGATAAGTTGCATTAGACAAAAAAATTTGTAATGGTGATGATATTTGGTGCATCCAGGTCAATGTCAGGCTAGGATAACCCAATGCATGGAAACAATGGTTATTCTTTCCTATAGACTAATCACTCGATTACTATCGTGCTTCTGCCAGAAGAGTGACATCCTCCCACACCAAATTGGAAATTATGGTGTGGGCTTCCTCAAATCACTTTGAGGATTTCCTGGTTATTCCATCGGAGGGATTTCGCCACTTGCCTAGATTGAGTTACCTCAACCCCCGGTAGATCGGCTGCACAGGCAGTTTCCTTTTCCACAAGTCCTGCGGTACTAAGTGAATCTATTCCTCGATTTCTAATGACCTGACCACTAGCGACATCCCTATCGGTTTTGTAGCCGCAGTGAGGGCAATCATGTACCCGAATACTTAGATCTTTTTTGACTTCACCTTTACATTCAGGACACTCCTGAGAAGTGCCTCTGGCATCAACAACAGCAAGTAAGGGCGAAGCATTTGCGGAGATTAGTGAACAGGAAGTGGCATAAGTATAGTACGCAAATGCTTCGCCCCTACACTCCACGCTTCCAACACACATATTTGGCAATGGCGCGGAATTGACCAAACCCTGCATCAAGCATCTGCTTACCCAACATCCCTTTGGCGCTAACTCTATAGTCTAAATCTTCCATGAAAACCATATCACCAGCATCACAAAGGGAATGAGCTTGCTTGAAGTGAAAGTCTTTCCTGATGTTGTCAATGTAGTGGTGAAGTCGAGCAACCTTGAGTCGTTGTTTCTCGTAATTTTTTGACCGCTTCTGTTTCCTAGACAGCCTACGTTGCAGCAATTTTAGCTTGCTTTGTAGTGTCTTAAAAAATTTAGGCGGTTTGACAACAACGCCATCACTGGTCGCCAGTAAGGGCGAAGCATTTGCGGAGATTAGTGAACAGGAAGTGGCATAAGTATAGTACGCAAATGCTTCGCCCCTACACCTATGTCTACCCCAATTGGGTGTCCATGAGGTTTTGGGTCGGGGACACTGACATCGCATTGAATGTTGATACATGCATACCACTTATCGGCTTTCCTTGTAATTCGCACCTGTTTAACCGTAAAACCAGATGGAATAGGGCGGTGCAGGTTAATTGGGATTGTCCCCAGTTTTGGCAGTTTGACATGGATATTCGTTACTGGATTCTCTTTAAACTGGGGAAACAGTAGTGACTTAAACTGCCCAATTTTCTTAAACCTAGGGAAGCCAAACCCGCGAGACCTAAAATAATCCCAGCCTTTATGTAGTTGCTTTATCGTCTGCTGAAGGACTTGAGAGGGAACCTCTTTTAATTTGGGGTATTCCTTCTTAGCCTTTGGCAAATTGTTAAGCTGCCTTAGTTCGCCGGGGAATGGGGTATCGCACCGAATGATGTACTCTTTTTCCAGAGAACATCTATCAATCAAGCATTTGCGACTATTGCACCAATCCTTTATCTCCCCCAGTGCATAGTTGTAGGCACAGCGGCAAATTTCCATCCACTCAATCAATCGTTGTTCTTGAGCGGCATCCGGATAGATTCGGTAGCGATAGTTAAAGGTCAGCATACCCGTATTATAAAACATTTACTGGCTAGCCGCGCAATGTTAAATGTCAATTTAGGTGAACATTGAGTTACCTAAATTGACCTTGGGGAATCGTGTATCCCAGCACGCTCATCACAGATTACAGTGTGGGTCTTACGACTTCCCCAAACCCCTGCTAAGATAAACCTCTACCTACCCTTTTTCTATCTAAAGATAGAGTCAATGTATTCAACAATTACGAATCGACTAGCATCACTAGGCGTCAAACCCAACTACATCATTGAGCTTGATTCGGCGACAGCGGCTCTACGGGCAACGGCTACATACCTTCATGGCAAAGAGTTGCGCTCAGGGGGGATTGCACCAGGGGTTATGGCTACCTTAGCCAACTTGGCTAACTACCTCCCCGATTCCGTAATTGAGACAATATCGACGTTATCGGGATGGATGGATGCCTCATCACCTAGGGTTGTCAATAAAGTGCGGGCAGACGCCAATAGTCATTGATAGTCCAAAATTGGCGCGATGATGCATAATAAAAGGATCGGGGACATTAGCTACCAGGAAAGCCATGACCCAACGCCACTGGCTCGATATTACCGAATATGTCTGTATCGGGGGTTCACTCTTAGGAACCGCGATCGCAGCCGCTACTCAGCAAGTCGTCTACGCGGCTACCCCCTTAACCTTCACTCTGGGGGTAAATGTCCTGAATCGCCAACGGCTGTATCAACTCAACCGTCAACACCAGGATAGTGCGATCGCGCAGGTGTATCAAAACCTAGAACCGATTCACGAGCAATTCTCTCAACTGGATATCCAGACTCAGGAGCGTATCGATCACCTCAAGGATATTAACGCTCAACAGTATAAGGCGGCGATTAACAAAATTCATCAGCTAATCGAACCCCTGAATCAACAACTGATTCAACTGGATACCCGCAGCCAAGAACAACTTGAACAATTCAATACCGCGAATCAGCAACAACAGGCGGAAATTATTGCCCACATCTATCAACTCATCCATCCGCTGCACCTGCATCTTAGCCAACTCGACGAGAAAACCCAACAGCGCGATCGCCAAACCCAAGCCCAACTGGATCAATTACAGGCATTGCAACACCTGCAAGCGGAAGGTATTCTGGCTTACATTAACCCCCTCATCGACACCCTTAATCAGGAACTAATTCGCCTAGATAGCCAAACTCAACAACAGTTTGCCGAATTTAGCGCCGCCAATCAGCAACAGCATGATGGGATTATTGTCCAAGTTCAGCAACACCTGGAACCCCTAAAAACTAAACTCGACACCTTAACGCCACATGTTACCAGCCAAGGATTACAGCTTGGACAGTTGAAGGAGGCGATCGAGAAATGGTATGACTACCTTGAACCCCTGAACCAGCAAGTCTCTCACCTGGAAACCAACTCGCAACAGGTAAATTCCCCGCGACACCAACAGATTGAACAACTCAAAGAAACCATTGTTCAACTTCAAACGACAATCTATAAACTGCAAGACATTAAGGACAAAAATCGATTACCCTCGCCGCCCAAAAACGCCCCAGAAACACCAGAACCCTCCTCCCTTTCTCTAGCAATGTTAAGACATGAACTCGACGCCGGACTTCAGGGAGTGGGTAAAAATATTCATCAGATTGGTAATTCCCTGCAAGACTTATGGACGGGATTAACGACATTGGAAACCCGCACAGAGTCTGGCTTAATTACCCAGAAATGGCATTGTGTGCAAACCTTAACCGCCCATTCGGGTAAAGTGAATACTGTGGCAATTAGTCCCCAAGGAGAGGTTTTTGCCAGTGGTAGTGATGACCAAACCCTTCGACTCTGGCAATTAAAAACAGGTCAGGAGATGGGAATTCTGGCTAAAAACTTTGCCTGGTTTAATGGAGTCAAATCAATTGCCTTTAGTCGAGATGGGAAACGGCTTGCCTTTGGTAATGATGATTATACGATTAAGGTATGGGCGTTAGAAACGGGACAGGAACTTTATACCCTCATGGGACATTCGAGTTCAGTTAAATCAATTGTCTTTAGTCGCGATGGGCAACGTTTAATTAGTGGAAGTGATGATAGAACGATTAAACTGTGGAACCTGGAAATTGGCAAAGAAATTCCCTTATCGATTCAGCATTCAGATTGGCTAGGGCGAGTCAACGCAGTGGCGATTAGTCCCAACGGTCAAATTCTTGCTAGTGGGAGTGATGATAAGACGATTAAGGTTTGGGATTTAACCATAGGTCAATTAATCATGACGTTGAGTGGACATAAAGCGGCGGTTAAGTCAGTGGTATTTAGTCCCGATGGTAAAATGATTGCCAGTGGTAGTGCAGATCAAAGGATTAAGCTTTGGTATCTGGGAACGGGTAAAGAAATGAGTACCTGGCAAGGAAATTTTGGTTCGGTTAATTCACTTGCTATTAGTCGGGATGGAAAGGTTTTAGTGAGTGGGAGTTCTGATGAGACTGTGCAGCTTTGGCAGTTAAGTACAGGGAAAATTATTGATATTCTGAAAGGGCATAACGGTGCGGTGTATTCGGTGGCGATAAGTCCGGATCGAAAGACTGTGGTGAGTGGGAGTTCGGATAAGACGATTAGGATTTGGCGGTGTTGATAATATTGGTATTGGAATTATAGTTTAACCCCCAGGGACGCAGATTCTAAGTAGTCGGACAAAATTAAATCGGGTTATCGGGCTACTCATGACAAATTTTAATTTGATTCCAGATATTTCAAAGGTTCAGGTTTACCAACTTCAGCAAAAGGAGCTTGCCTGATAGCCGTAATTAAATCCAATCAATTGTATAGCCTTAAAGACTATCTGGATCAATATTCAACTCCCGTAATTTCGCGGCTAACCGTTCAGCGCGTTGAGCTTCTTGTTGGGCGCGTTGAGCTTCTTGTTCTCGCTGTTGTTCTAATTCCAAATAGGATAAAAACCGTTGCCCATCGGGTCGATATAATTCTAACCCGGCTTCGGGTAATTCAAACCGCACTGTTAAGCGAGGACTAACCCAGCCGGACATCGGTTCAATGACTTCTAATAGTCCTTCAATTCTTTGCCATCCTCTCAAATCTTTATCGTCTGGATCATAGAGGTAATATTCTTCAACACCGTAGCGATTATAAAATGCCAGTTTTTTATCCATCTTAGTCTGGCTGTCATGAAACGAACGAATTTCAAAGACAACTTGTGGCGGGATATTGTTTTCGCGCCATTGCAGGTAGGAACGACGATCCTCTTTAGGGACACCAAAAACAACCATGACATCCGGCGCTTGGGAGATGGTGTTATTGCCTTCGACGGGATACCAGAGTAAGTCTCCGGCTACAAATACATTAGGCTCATCTTTAAATAGAGCATCACAGCCACCTTTAATTTTGGTAATCCATTGATATTGAATGGTGCTGTCTGCCATGGGTTGACCATCACTACAGGGATAAATGATTTCTTCTTTTGTAAGTATCATACTATTAGGTGTTAGGTTTTAGGTTCATTTATTATAAGCAATGCGCCCGGATAAAGCCAAAATAGAGACGAATACCTCTATATCCCTTGGCTGATGAGCTATTGTCTCAATCCTCACTGCGATCACCCCCAAAACCCAGATGGGATGCGGTTTTGCCGACGTTGCGGTTCCAAGCTGTTGCTGCGAGAACGTTACCGCAGTCTGCGATTGATTGGACAAGGGGGTTTTGGCAGAACGTTTTTAGCGGTGGATGAGGATAAACCCTCGAAACCTCAATGTGTGATTAAGCAGTTTTTCCCCCTCTACCAGGGGAAAAGCGATGTCCAGAAAGCGACAGAATTATTTGAACGAGAAGCCGTGCGCCTAGATGAATTGGGGAAACATCCCCAGATTCCGGAATTGCTGGCTCATTTTACCCAGGATAATCGCCAGTATTTAGTCCAAGAATTTATTGATGGGCAAAATTTAGCCCAAATCTTGGCAAAGGAAGGGGTATTTAACGAACAGCAGATTCGGGATATGCTGCGAGATTTGCTAGCTATCCTTGAGTTTATCCACTCGCGCTCTGTTATTCATCGAGATATTAAACCAGAAAATATTATTCGTCGTCGGCATATTTATACTGGGGAAACGGAGGAAAATGAAGAAGGTGTAATCAAAGGGAATTTGGTTTTAGTTGATTTTGGTGCGGCTAAACATGCCATTGGGACGACAAAAACGGGAACGACTGTGGGGACACCGGACTATATTGCCCCAGAACAAGCCAAAGGAAAAGCTATTTTTGCCAGTGATTTGTATAGTTTGGGTGTTAGTTGTATTCATTTACTCACCCAGGTACTTCCTGAACAACTGTTTGATACGGGAGAGGATATCTGGATATGGCGGCGTTACTTAAAAAATAATTCGGTTAGTGATGAATTAGCCTATATTTTAGATAAACTTCTGAAACGAGCAACTAATCATCGTTATCAATCCGTTGCTGAAGTTATCCGAGATTTAAATCAACTCCCCTCGATTTCACTAACCCAACTCACTACCCCATCGCTATCGCCTCAATCGATTACCCTGTCAGGATTTCAGGGGGCTGGAGGTCAAAGCGCGATCGCATCCACTCCGGCACATCCACTAAGCCTCAAGCCACCTTCTCATCCACCCTTAACCAATTGGCAAGTTGTGCAAACCCTAAATGGACATTGGGGTTCGGTGGAAGCGGTGGCGATTAGTCCCGATGGTTTAATTCTGGCTAGTGGTAGTGCAGACGCCACGGCGATGTTATGGCAGTTACCAGAAGGACGAGAGTATCATACTCTAAATGGTCATATCGAACGAGTCTGTGCTGTCGCATTCACGCCTGATAGTCAATATTTAGCCACAGGAAGTTATGACCAAACGATTAAACTTTGGCAGGTACAGAATGGACAACTTATTTTAACCCTAACTGGTCATAAAAAATGGATTAGTTCCCTCGCCATTAGTCCCGATGGGCAGATATTAGCCAGTGGTAGCAATGATGGCACGATTAAGTTATGGCATATCCAACAGGGTAGGGAATTATATACGCTTACAGGACATACCACTTATATTAATGATGTTGCCATCAGTCCCGATGGAGAAAGTATTGCCAGTGTCAGTGGTGATGGAACGGTAAAATTATGGCAAATCAGTACAGGGGAAGAACAGAATAGTTTTGGCGATAGCCAGTTACGTTTCGGCTTTTTCTATTCCGTCGCCATTAGTCCCGATGGCCAACTCCTCGCCACCGGAAAAAGCGATGGCACAATTACATTATGGCAGTTAGAGACAAGAAGGGAACTTGGTACTCTCAAGGGTCATAATCAACGAGTACGGACATTAGCCTTTAGTCCTGATGGATACACCTTAGCCAGTGGTAGTATGGATAAAACAATTAAGATTTGGCAACTGTACGATAGGCAAACCCTTGCTACCCTGAACGGGCATACCTGGGAAGTCTATGCTGTCGCCTTCAGCCCCGATAGTAAGACACTTGTGAGTGGCAGTATGGATAAAACCATTAAAGTTTGGCGTTGTGATTAAAACTTGCTCACAGGAAATAGTTTGATATAGCTCCTTGGCGTACCTTTGCACTTTCCTCTGCGTACCTCTGCGCTTTCCTCTGCGTACCTCTGCGTTAAAAAAATATAATTTTCGCACTCAAAGATTTAATCAAAAAAAACATCAAAAATTTCCATTTTAATAAAAAAATATAATCATTGGTCAAAACATTTATGTAGAGGCGCACCGACGTGCGCCCTCAGCCTACACTACCACTTGAGCAAATTAAACTGCTCCATATCAATCGTGTCGCGATTGCGATAAATCGACAGCACAATTGCTAACCCAACCGCCGCTTCAGCCGCCGCTACCGTAATCACAAACACAGTAAAAACCTGACCTTTAATTCCCACAGGGTCAATAAAATTAGAAAACCCCATTAAATTCAAATTGACCGCATTCAACAGCAGTTCAATTGACATTAACACGCGCACAGCATTGCGGCTGGTAATCAAACCATAGATACCAAGGCAAAACAGAGCCGCCGCTAGAAGTAAAAAATATTGAAGTTGGAGTTCCATGAATTGACGTTTAATGTTTGATGTTTGACAGTTGGGCGGGTTTTGTTGATCACTTATCAGTCACAAAGTCTATTGAAAGGCTAAACCCGCCCCTACACCCGCCCCTACACTCGTCCCTATTCCCGCCCATAGCACAATAGGTTTTATCGAGTACTTTTTTGAGCATCTCCGCCTACAGATGCCAACTGACGCTGGCGTTCTGGTAAGGTAGAAAACTCAGTCTCTGATGTATCGCGAGGTATCAAGCTTTCTGGGATAAAATCGCGACGTGCCAAAATAATCGCACCCACCATCGCCATCAACAACAGTACCGAGGCGAGTTCAAATGGCAGTAAAAAGTCACTGAAGAAATGCTTGCCAATCTCCACCACTGATCCTTCACCCTCGACCATCGTACCCGAATATATCGACCAAGGTGTCGCTAATATCATCGTTCCCAGCAAAGCAAATAATCCCAGACAAACCAGCGCGGTTGCACCTTGACGAATCCAACGATTCGCAATTGGTTTAAAATCTTCTCGCTTATTCACCAACATAATGGCAAACAAAATTAGCACATTCACCGCACCCACATAAACCAAGATTTGCGCGGCGGCGACAAAATCAGCATTTAGTAACAGGTAAAATCCCGCCATACTAATGAAGACACCGCCAAGTAAAAATGCCGAATAAACGATGTTATTGAGTAGGACAACGCCTAAGGCTGACCCAATCATCATGACCGACAAAATCGCAAATGAAACAAACTGAACCCCTTGGGCTAGATCCACTGTACCTTCACTCCTTACACTCTAGTTAAACTGACACATTAATCCCACGGAAAAAGACTCCGTGGGATTAGCTTTAAGCATTCTTCGCTGTTTCTTCTTCTTTAGCAGGTTCCATTTGCTCGATAATTTCTTCAGGACGCAAACCAGCACGTTGAGAACCTGGCGGTAAACCGTGGGGATCTGTGACTCCCTTGGGTAAGTAAGCCAACTCCCGTAATGGCGTAACCATCGGGTCTTGCGTCACCTTGTACGGCAGCCGTCCCATCGCCACATTATCATAGTTGAGTTCGTGGCGATCGTAGGTAGACATTTCATACTCTTCTGTCGCCGACAGACAGTTGGTGGGACAGTATTCAATGCAGTTAGCGCAGAAAATACAAACCCCGAAGTCAATACTGTAGTGCTTGAGATTCTTTTTCTTACTGGCTTTATCGAACTCGTAGTCTACCACCGGCAGATTAATCGGGCAAACTCGTACACAGACTTCGCAAGAAATACACTTGTCAAATTCAAAGTGAATCCGACCCCGATACCGTTCAGAGGGAATCAGTTTTTCATAAGGATACTGCACGGTAACAGGACGGCGCTGCATGTGGTCGAAGGTTACAGATAAACCTTGACCAATATAACGGGCAGCTTGAACGGTTTCTTTGGCGTAATCGCCAACTTGTTTGAGGAACTTGAGCATAATTTATTATTCGTCATTCGTCATTCGTCATTCGTCATTCGTCATTTATCATTTGTCATTTGTTTTTAACTATGACCAATGAACAATGACCAATCAACAATCAACCCCCGAACGCAACGGGAAAGGTGAGTTTAAGAGCAGCCGTCAACAGCAGATTTACTAATCCAATCGGTAAAAGGAACTTCCATCCTAGATTTAGGAGTTGGTCAATCCGCACACGGGGAACTGTCCAGCGCAACAGAATGGCAATAAAGACGAGAAAGTAAGCTTTAAGCAAGGTCATGGTAATTCCCACAGAAGCGGTAATCACCTGTAACCAGGAACTGGTTTCACTTACACCTAGCCAAGTTGCTAATCGGTCAAGGGGAATCGGGAATTCCCAGCCGCCTAAGTACAGCACTGCCACTAATACGGCAGAAAGGATTAGGTTAACGTAAGACCCGATATAAAACAAACCAAATTTCATGCCGGCATATTCCGTTTGATAGCCAGCAACCAGTTCCTCCTCGGCTTCGGGTAGGTCAAAGGGAAGTCGCTCACATTCGGCTAACGCCGCAATCCAAAAGATCAAAAAGCCAACCGGTTGACGCCAAATATTCCAGCCTAAGATGCCATACCCGGATTGCTGTTCCACAATATCAATGGTACTTAGGCTATTGGACATCATTACCACTGCTAATACCGCCAGCGCCAGGGGAATTTCATAACTAATCGACTGGGCGGCAGCTCTTAACCCCCCAAGTAGGGAATACTTGTTATTGGAGGCATAGCCTGACATCAGCAAACCAATGGGCTGAATACTCGACAGGGAAATCCAGAGAAATATCCCCAGTCCTACGTTGGTAATCACCAGGTTCTGTCCAAAGGGGACAATCAGGTAGGACAAAAAGACAGGGATGACGACGAGTATGGGTCCGAGGGTAAATAGCCATCGGTCTGCTTTGGCGGGGACGATATCTTCCTTAAACACCAACTTGAGACCATCGGCGACGGCTTGCAGAACACCCAGAGGTCCAGCATATTCCGGACCAATCCGCTGTTGAGCAGCAGCCGAAATTTTCCGTTCCAGCCAGACGACGACAAGGACACCCACGGTGGCACCGATAATCATCAGGAACATCGGTAGGGGCATCCACATCGCCTTGGCAGCACCACTGGGGATGCCAAAATCTTTAAGCGATTCAATAAAACTTCCTTGAAGGTCAATTCCTGCGTTCATCTTGGCAGCTACATGATATTTACTGAGGTAATTTGACACTTGCCGTATCAAATTATGCTATCGGTTGGGTTTGTGAAGTTTTTTTGACAGCCTCACTGCCTAGTATACCGTTCGAGGGTGATCCCCTTAGCCTAGACAAGGGAGAATTTCCGTTGATCGTAGCCGATGTGCTACGACGGTTAAATCAGACGGATGTACTGTCTGGATTTGTTCTCAATCTAAGGCGAGTGTGGCGGTGACAAAAGGTAAAAGGCAAAAGAAAACCTGATTACGGCTTAATTTGTGGCAATTGCTTCTATGGTATCCATCATTATTTTTGATGCTTGTTGCTTCTCCCAGACGTGCCATGGTACGTCTGGAACGTTATTCCCCTTGCTCAATCGGGGCAAGCAAGGCATCCTGAAAGAAAATATTAAATTTTAAGCTTTTGAGTCCAAGTAGTAGTTATGACCCAAGCGAATCTTCTGGAATTAGCGAAACAGGGTGATGATGCGGCGATTGTGTCGGTGATGAATTATGTGCTGAAAGACCGCCATATTATCGCCCAAGCTGCACTCAAAGGTAATTGCCTGTTGGTACTCCTGAAAGCGGTTCAAATCCCTGACCAAAAATTATCGGTGACAATTGTCCGCAAACTGATGACACACTTACGAGTCCCATCGATCACCTCTGTGCAAGTGTATGGCAAACAGGTTGGACAACCCGCCCCATCTTGGATAGAGGTTATCGATTTGCGGGATGAACTTGAACCCTTAAAACCCAAGACTGGCTTTTTCAAGGTATTACCTCATCTGACTCTGTGCCTACCTAAGTGACTTAGTGTTAGCAAACATTTGCCATGTTTCCCCATTCAAGGGGATAGATCTCAATCAGTTCACGCAGTCGATACTGTTGATAATTTTTCGGTGAACTTAAGCGGGCTTTATTAATGGTCTGAATAAGTTGATCACGGGAAAAAGGTTTACTGAGGTGAGCAGTAGCCCCTTGCTTCATTCCCCAAATTCGGTCAATTTTATGATTTTTAGCCGAACAAATGACAATAGGAATGTCCTGAGTATCCGGATGCTTTTTTAACTGACGACACACCTCAAATCCATTCATTTCTGGCATTATTAAGTCAGTGACAATGACATGGGGTTGATAAAATACTGCCTTGTTCAGCGCTTCTTTCGGGTTGGTTAGATTGATAATCCTATGACCGCTATCGCGCAGGTAAAGATTCATCAATGCTAACTGAGAGAGACTATCCTCAATCAATAAAATCTTACTCATGGGGAGATTAGCAAAAAAACTAAATGGGGGGAAATTAATAAAAATAGGAAAATTTCTTAGAGATATATGTCAACGACTAGGATACCTTGAATTCTTGTACCAAAAAATCCGTTAATTCACTGAATACTCCTACGCACAATGGCTGATTTCAAGACAAATGAATCAGTATATATGCTTATTGGTTTGACAAAATTGGGGTTATCATGATGCATTCAGGAGGACAGGAAAAACTTGCCAATGGAGTTCCCAGAAGGGAGGATGGTAGTAAGACTATATCCATCACCGACTTTTCCGTAAATTTAGTTAGGAGGTCTGGCTTTCCTCCGGAACCCATACATAGTATGGACGAGGTATCCAGCAGCAAATTAAGATGACAGACATTTCTGGTGCATCAACTCACCTGCAACACCATCGACAGCAGTTTCCGGCTTTAGCCAACAAAGCTTATTTCAACTTTGGCGGTCAAGGTTCTCTCCCCTCAAGGTCCTTAACCGCGATTCAACAGGCTTATGAGTATACTCAGCATCATGGACCGTTTTCCGGTAAGGTCAATGAGTGGCGGGTGGAACAAACCCAGCAAACCCGAGACGCGATCGCGTCTGAGTTGAGAACGCCTCCAGAAACTATTACCCTCACGGAAAACGTGACCGCAGGCTGTAATATTGCTTTCTGGGGAATAGACTGGCAAGTTGGCGATCGCATCCTACTTACGGATTGTGAACATCCCGGTATTGTGGCGATAGCCCAAGAGATTGGACGGCGATTTGGTGTAGAGGTGTCCACCTGTCCAATTATGGCGACGCTGAATCAAGGTGATCCCACCGCCGTGATTCAACAACACCTGACACCCCGTACCCGGTTAGTCGTTCTCAGTCATATCCTCTGGAATACGGGTCAAGTTTTGCCCTTAAAGGACATTGTGGAAACCTGTCGTGATGCAGTGACAGAAAACGCCCCGATCAGAATTTTAGTCGATGCGGCTCAATCCGTCGGTTCCTTACCTTTAAATTTAAGTGAACTTGGCGTAGACTTTTATGCATTTACGGGTCACAAATGGTGGTGTGGACCGGCTGGGGTTGGGGGTTTGTACGTGCGCCCTGATGTTTTAGAACACCTGCATCCCACGTTTATTGGTTGGCGTGGTATTGTCCAGGACAAAACGGGTAAACCCATCGGTTGGAAACCTGATGGAGAGCGCTTTGAAGTCGCTACCTCCGCCTATCCTCTCTACGTCGGACTTCGAGAGGCGATCGCGACTCATCAGCAATGGGGAACGGATCAAAGCCGCTACGAAGAAATTTGTCAGCGCAGTCAGTATCTTTGGCAACGTTTATCTGAGTTAAACTCGGTTCGTTGCTTATTGACCTCTCCCCCCCAAGCCGGTCTAGTTTCCTTTGTCTTAACCAATAGCACACCTTCTTCCCAACTCGTCCAACAATTGGCACAAAAGGGTTTCCTGCTTCGCACGCTTCGTGATCCCGACTGCATTCGCGCCTGTGTTCATTACTTTACAGACTATGAAGAAATTGACCAGTTAGTGGACGCGATCATAAGTCAATTGTAGGGGCGGGTGTAGGGGCGGGTGTAGGGGCGGGTGTAGGGGCGGGTGTAGGGGCGGGTGTAGGGGCGGGTGTAGGGGCGGGTTTAGCCACACAATTGGAATCTCAGTGATAACATCTCAACAAAACCCGCCCTTATTCAATTGGAATCTCAGTGATAACATCTCAACAAAACCCGCCCTAATACCAAATCCTGACAAATCACAAATGAACAAAACTATTCTGTTGACTTTTGTCGCACACCTTGCACAATCCGCGAGAGTTCACTCTTTTCGTCAACAGTAATCCGACTCGGAGAACCACTGATGATTCGCTCGTAATTGCGGAATGAATCCTTAATGTCTGCCCCACCTTTGCTAATTGTGTACTCCCGGATTCCGGTATCGTGCCAAGACCCACGCATTTTAAAGACATTAATTGCCCGGGACATTTGACCCCTAATTTCTACGTATTGCAGCATTAAAATTGTATCAGTAATCGTAGAAATATGGGAATCTGTAATCGAATTAGAACCCATAAATTGGTCAGTCGTATTTGTAAAAAAGCCCGTAATTTCTTCTTGTTTGGCGTAACCGGTCACCCCAATCACGAACTGACGGAACGCATTATTGCTTACTCCCCGCGCTAACGCTGAAAGAGAATCAATGGCAATGCGAGACGGTTTGAACTCCTGGATTTGGGATTGAATAATTTGTAAGTGATCTTCTAATCCGGCTGATTCGGGGTAAGAACAAAGAATTTTCAATAATCCTTTTTCTTCCATTTCCTCAAAATCGATTCCCCAGGATAAACCGTTTCGCGTGAGCTGCGCTCTGGATTCTTCGTAGGCAAAAAGTATCGCCCGTTCCTCATTTAAACAAGCATCCTGAATAAACTTACTGACTAATAAGGTTTTTCCAGTTCCTGTGGCTCCCGTTGCCAAGATAATGGAATCTTTAAAGAAGCCACCGCCACACATATCATCCAGGGTTTTAATTCCGGATGATACCCGCACATTGGACGAACGCTGAGTCAATTGCATGGCGCCTAAGGGGAAGATGTTAAATCCTTGATTAGTTAGGGTAAAGGGATATTCCCCTTTCATGTGGGTTGTACCCCGTAGCTTGAGAATTTCAATAGTGCGGCGTCGGCGTTCTCCTTCTAAAACATTGCGAATAATTACCACATTATCGGAGACAAACTCTTCCACGCCAAACCGCGCAACCGGTCCATATTCTTCAATGCGCTCTGTCGTCATGACTGTCGTCACTCCAATTTGCTTGAGACGAGCGACTAAGCGAAAAATTTCTCGCCGCACAACTGAAGCAGCATCGTATTGTTGAAATATGGCGGTGATGGAATCAACGGAAACGCGCTTGGCTTTGTACTTGCGAATTGCGTATTGAATCCGTTCGATTAAAGCAGATAAATCAAAGTTACCCACAACTTCTTGTCCTTCTGGATCAGGAGAGGCGTCCAGAATAAAAAGTTTGCCGTCATCAATTAGCTTTTGCAGATTCCAGCCTAAGCTATGGGAATTTTTAATAATATCGTTGGGAGATTCTTCAAAGGTAACAAAGACACCCGGATCATCGAATTGAGTGATCCCGTTATAGAGGAACTGAACCGCGAACAATGTTTTGCCAGTACCAGAGGTACCACTAACCAGTGTGGTTCTACCCACGGGTAACCCCCCATGGCTGATATCATCGAACCCTTCAATCATCGTCCGGATTTTATGGATTCCTGCTGTGGTAAATTCATCGGGTCTTTGCTCATCTAGATTAAATGGACTCATATTTTGTCGTCAAATTTAAAGATATAACTAAAATCACCGTAATCTGAGAATAGATCTCGGAGTTGCTATTATGCCATAAAATCTGAACGTTACCTAAAAATCAATCTCTCCATCGCGAATTTCTTCATAAAGCAGATCCAATCCGATTAAAACTTTTTCGCGATCGGACAGATCCCCAATAATTTTTCGCACCGGAGGGGGTAAAACTTTCGCTAGGGTTGGAGTTGCCAAAATTTTATCTTCCTCAGCAAGTTGAGGACTTTTGAGAACATCAATTACTTTCAGGGCGTAAACCCCTTGAAATTCTTGTTCTAGGATATTTTTAAGTGTTTTCAATGCTGTAACTGAGTGGGGAGTATTCCCAGCCACGTAAAGCTTGAGGACATAAGTTTTTTTTAAGGGACTCATAGGGTTAGCCATTAGGAATCAGCGAAGGATAGTTGCAACTTTAAAAGTAACCCGAAATAAATTCGTTCACCGTTCACCTGGATGGGTCGTAAGCTAATTGCCAATGCCATAAATTATAGCGGTTCTCACTCTTGATGAAATACAAGCATCTGTTTTTTTGTTCTTGCTACTCCTTTACTCCAAGCATTCTCCATGATTTATGGTTCATTGCCTGGTGAAGTTGCCATGAACGAGGAGCCTGAGACTGTGTTCCATGAAACCGAGAATTGCTACATCTCCCAATTATAACTCTCTCGGTATCGAGCGACGATACATTTCACCTAAATGGGCAATCACATCGATCAGCGTTAGGCGATAGTCTGTGAGAATATCTTCACTGCGACCCTCTAGCTTGAGTTGTTGAGAAAAATCATCCATCAAATCCATGTGAATTTCTACAATTCTCGAAACGGATATGTCGGCAAAAAAGGCTTCATTGACAAAATTATCAATTAACTGGTTAATCGTGGTATCTTGACTGAAGTACATTAAAACAATCTGACGATAATCCCTCTTAAGTTGTTCGATCAGCTTGGTTCTTTCATTTTGCGGTAAATAGCGAAAGAAAAACTGAGGATTTCGTTTATAGTACACACCGAGATATCCCAGTCGCTCTTTGAGTTTTTCAGATAACCGATACTGCTGTTTCATTAAAGAACCCCGATGATTTTCCTCTGCTTTCTGATCCGCATTAGCCAGAAGATCGGGCAAGTTGCAGTTCGGAGACAGAGAAAGAAACTGGGTAATTGCCTGTTCTATTAAATGTTCTATCTCAGAGAGTTGGATAGTATCGATTCGGACTTCAGCGGCGTGAAACAGATAATGCACCTCCCCTGGTGTAAAATGAACGGTTGTCTGAATCGGGTTGGACTGACCATTTGTGACAACAATCATGTTGTTCTCTTTTGATTCTTTGGGTAAAATCACCAGAGGTAGGAGGGTTCCTTGTTCGTACAACTGATTAATAACGGGTGGTAAGGATTCATCTTCTTGCAGCACTAAACAATCGATGTGTTGCTGTTTTTTTTCAACGAACTCCAGAAACTCAGCCTCTGAGTTCGCGATCGATAACAGATAGCGATCGCCACTTAAAACCTGGCTCAGTGACTGCGCCAGGGCTGGGGAACGAACAAAAATACCAATCGACAGTTGAGGATGCAAAACGATAGAACTTTAATAGACAATACAGTTGAAAAACAACCTTACCCATTGCCGAGTTAAATCACTCGACTGTAAAGTATTTTAACAAATTTTTTATAAACTTAATTAACATTGAGTTAAATACTCTAAGAATTGTAAGTAATTGTAAGCGCTTTGCCCTTTCCCCCCCCCATCCAGAGCAATAATTAAACTAGAGCTGTGGTTGTGTTGGTCAGCGTCAGAGTTCCTGACGCTACTCGGCTTATGGGCAACTTAATATACATTGATAGCCTGCGACCCAGCCGCTGCCCCTGATTTGAGCTAGATTGGTCATATCCATGTCAACTCCCAGTTTAAAAGAATGTGCTGCTCCTGTTCCGATTTGTTCACAAACCACTGATCTGACTGCCTTACTGGAAATTTTTCACGCATCAGGGAGTGACTCGATTGTGGTAGTCAGTGAGCAGCAATATCCCCTGGGAGTCGTGAATCTGCGACAGATTATTCCCCATCTCCTAACCGGAGGGAGGTCAGCAGTAACTCTAGGAGAAAGAGCAACTGAAGATTTCTCTCAACCGCTCTCGGAACTGGAACCCTCTGTAATTGAACCCCTAGCGATTCTACCAGCATCGTTGACAATCAGCCAATTCTGGACTATTCTACCTGACTTAGACGGGGGAAAACCAGACACACCACTCGATACATTCAACATTCCCTACCCTAAAGGTTCCAGACAATGGGCATTAGTCGAACCCAATGGCAGATTTTTGGGACTGCTCAATAGCTGGCAATTATTGCAATTCTTAGCGCCTAAATCCCAGACTGAGGATGTAGAGACGCGCCATGGCGCGTCTCTACGTCAGGGCGGGTTTTGCACAAACATTACCATCAATAGCCAAAAGGAAGTTCATTCACCCGCCCCTACAAACCATTCCCTCAAGAGTCGCGAATGGTTCCCCAATCCCCAATCCCTATTAATCCAATTCCTCGAAAAACTACCACTACCCCTGAGTTTACAAACTGCAACCGGGCAAGTCTTGTCAGAAAATCTGGCTTGGCGTCAGCAGATAGGGCTATCCTGGGATCATCCAACTGGGATAGAGTCAACGTCAGTTGAATCACCATCTAATGTAGGCGTCCTCAGTCATAACGCTCAGTCCGAGTCAACCCGCTACTGTGCCAATTGGCAGACAAATCCTCAGGTGACAGAACCATTAACTGTAGCCGATCCCAAGCCCACCCCAATGGAACTCAACAATCGGGAGAAACCAGTGGCTTGGGGCGTTGGTTATGAACCTCAGCCAATATTCACCTCCCCTAGAGCGATAGGTTGTGACTTTGGAGGCGAAGGCACCCGTCCCATAACCCATGCTCAACATCCAGAACTTGAGTCTACAGCGACATCCCCATATCCTCAAGACTCACGAATGGATAGGGAAATGCGAGAAACCACAACAATCCAGGATCGCCAGTTTTCGTTGACAAAAATGCCTCTATCCCCATCGTTGTTTCCAGAATTGGCAACGGAGAACTGGAAAAATGCACCATGGAAAGACTCACCATGGCATGTTTCTACACAATCAGACACAGCCAACTCCCCGCTCCCAGAAAATACCCTAAATCCCCCTAATTCACAGCTTTGGTTAGTCATGGCGCAAGACACGACAGATCAGCAGCAAGTCGCTCAAGAACTGACTGCCAAAAATGCAGATTTAGTCCAACTCAACCGCCTGAAAGATGAGTTTTTAGCCTGTATTAGCCACGAACTCAAGACACCACTCACTGCCGTTTTAGGATTATCAACTCTGCTCAAAGATCAATCCTTGGGAGAACTCAATCAACGTCAAGCTCGTTATGCTCGGTTAATTTATCAGAATGGGCGTCAACTGATGGCGGTGGTCAATGATATTCTGGATCTAACGCGCATGGAAACAGGTCAGCTCGAACTGACCTTAGAGCCAGTGCCGATTCAAAGCCTGTGCGATCGCGCCTATAAACAAGCGCTCCAAGTCTACTCAGACAAGGATCAAACCAAAGAAGGCACAACACCCGACATCTCCTTTGTTTTAGAGATTGAACCCGGTCTAGAAACCATCATTGCCGATGAACTGCGGCTGCGGCAAATGCTGACGCACCTGCTATCCAATGCGCTCAAATTTACCGACAGCCAAAACACCGTGGGTTTAAAGGTTAACAATCAAGATGGCTGGATAGCCTTTACCATCTGGGACACAGGAATTGGTATTCCCGAAGACAAGCAGCACTTGATTTTCCAGAAATTCCAGCAATTAGAAGAACCGCTCACTCGTCGATTTGAGGGGACAGGTTTAGGATTAGTCTTAACCCAACGCTTGGCTCGTTTACATGGGGGAGATATCTCGTTTATCTCTAAAAGTGGTAACGGTAGCGAGTTTACCCTGCTCCTTCCCCCCTGTCCACCGTCTGGCAGAGATTTGGCAGAGACTGAGGACTGGGCACAGGCGAACGCCAACTTCCCATTTCCGAATCGTAATCGTTTAGTGTTAATTGTAGAAACTGTACCCCGCTATCTAGAAAGCGTGACGGTGCAGCTCAAACAGCTAGGCTATTGGGTGGTCAATGCTCGCTCAGGTCCTGAAGCACTCTCAAAAGCTCGTAGCTTACAACCAAGCATCATCTTACTCAATCCCCTCCTCCCGCAAGTTTCGGGTTGGGATGTACTGACATTGCTCAAGTCTGATCCGCAAACTTGTCATATTCCTATCTTAGTTACAGCGACCCAAGCTGAAAAAGAACAGGCTTATAAAAATAAGGCGGATGGCTTCTTAAGTTTACCAGTTCAAGGGGAAGCATTGGCGAAAAGCCTGACTCGCTTGGGTAAACACCAGCGTTCCCCCAATCAGGTACTAACGTTGCTTTATCTGAGTGCTGGGTTAGTCGAGGTTCCCCCGGAATCGTCAAAACTAATTTCTCAGTTAACTAATGCACTAAGTTGCCAACATTCAGACTTGAAATACCGCATCTTGGAAGCCGATGATTTAGAACAGGCAGAATTATTGGCGCGGGTTTGGCATCCGGATATCGTTTTGCTCGATGGGGCTGGGATTAACGATCCCCCAGGTTACTTTAAAACCTATTCGTTATATCCCACATTAGCGGATCTACCCCTGATTACTCTGGATCATCAAACCACAGAAGCTGCCAATCAAGCGATGGGACTTTCTGTCTATCCATGTTTAGCACCGGATAACCCACAGAAAATTACCACGTTGCTGCAAGTGATTCAAATTGCGGCGGGAGTGAGTCGCAAGTCTAGCATTCTCATTTTTGATCTGGGCGACACTCAAGGAGTTAGTCCCAAATATCACGCCTTCAACACAAATCCCGTCACACCTTACACACCTTGGCTACGGGCATTGATTCAATATCTCCAAGCGGCTGGATTTAGAAGCCTATTCTCCCACTGTTGGTCAGATGTCTGCCATCAACTTCAACAACAAATGGTTGATGTATTGCTAATTCGGATCAAAGATATCGAGAATGATTCGGGCGTGGTTCAAGGATTTAGGGATCTGAGTCAGCTACCGAATCGACCCCCGATTCTTTTGCTGGATCATCGATTGCCCGATTCTTCTCTCAATGTTGGAGTCTCTGAGTCGGATCAGATAACGACGGAATTAGAGTCGCAATTACAAGGCGTTGCGACTAAAATTTTGCCCGGACGTTCCCATTCTATGAGTCAATTGTTAGAACAAATTTATCAGGTTCTCGGCTAGGGCAAAGTGTTCTAAGCTGTTCAGCATTTAGATTAGGATACCTAAATTACCCAAAGGGAATAGGGAACAGGTAATATCCAATTTAAATGCACATCAGTTTAGTAAATATCAAGTAACAATCAACGATTAACGATCAACAATTAATTTAGTCTGAATCCCTAGATAAGAGTGGCTGCCAATTCTGACCTCTAAATTTGACGCTCTGTCGAAATAGACGAGAGTCGCGGTAATCATCGCAAGTCCGATGAGGATGACGCCAATATCATTTTTTTCCATGGTAGTATGCCTTCATTGCTGATATCTTCAACAATAGACGGCTGACTCCATCCGGAGAAAATACACAGGGCAAGTTGCTGAATTGACTAGGGCATAAGGGTTTAACTTAACCAAGATTGGGGAACGGTTAGCCTTTGGGAGTGGACAATTTCTCAGCTAGCACTGCTGAGGGAAGAGGGATATAGGAGGTCAACAACTCACCGCTAAGTTCTAGCGAACTATAGCGGGAGCTTGTGAAAACAGGCTCTAGTTGACCAGACTAAGTGTCCCTGCTCCCAGACGCGCCATGGCGCGTCTCTACATTGCTTCCCCTGCTTTTAGCGCTTAAGTTGACACCAATGTTGTAAAACCCGCCCCTACACGCCTGTTCCCTCACTTCAATGTAAATCTTCTTCCCAAATCCCGATATAGATTCGTCCCTCTTGTTGGCGTTCAATCACGCCTTCAAGATAATCTAGCCGAAAGGAAAACTGCTGAGATTGACGTTGCCACACTTGTTCTAATCCCTGTTGGATTTGCTGGTTAAGCTTGCACCCTAACATTCCATTCAATGTCAATATTACCGTCTGAGAATCAACTTCAGCCGTAAAGGAGGCTTCGGTTTGTCGAATTCGTAGAGAATTTCGGTCAAACAGAAAACCTAAACTAATCTGATCAGGTATTAATTCATAGAATACAGCACGAGTATTGGGCCAATAACCCCGTGCGGTTCCGGTGGGAGCGCCTAATAGACGCATCACATCTTCTTTGGTAATTCCTGGCTGAAAGGCGGGAATGCCAACGCCTGTTGGGGCTTCTCGACACCGAGTTTCAATCATGTCTCCTAGAGAAGGTGGAAAGACATTGATGGATTCTAAGGGAAATGTAGAAGGCTTTGAGGCAAGTAGGGAACTTAGTTGTAACCGCGTCAGTGGTGAAAAAAATTGATTGGATAGCACGATGGTAAAAATCCCGGCTATCAGGAAATTTGTAATGATGACTATTCCCATGACTATTTTATTAAAATTTAGAGAGTATGTATAGCACCGCAGATAATCGGTTTTGGCTACCTCATTTTTGGCAATTAAAAGGTTATAATAGGATCAGATTTATACTCAAAAATGGCGCATTTTTTAGGAATATCCAAACATTACGCCTTAAATAATTTGGTTAGAAAACTGTCGCTCGTTTTTTAGGAGTAAATCATTTTTATTGTCATCCCACCATCAATGACAAAATTCGCACCCGTCATAAATGTGGCTGGGGAAGACGCTAAATAAACGGCTAATGCGGCAATGTCTTCTGGTTTGCCCACTCTACCCGCTGGATGTTGTTGATGATCCTGGGGGGTTAATTGCGAGGGCATGAGTTAAGGCGACAATTCCGCCTTTAGCCGCCGCACAAGCTTCTGAGCTGTTCCCGCTTCTTGATCAATTTCTGCGATCGCGACGTTCATTCCCTGTTCTAAGAAGGCTTTCGCGATCGCCTTACCAATCCCTTGTCCGCCTCCGGTAACAATGGCGACTTTCCTGTGCAAGCTCATCGGTTACTATCTCCTAATCCTTAGGATTGAGCCGCCCGTTGTTCTTTCAGATAGGCAAAAACTGACTTATCGCCAATGTCAGGAGGAATTGGCTGGATTGCCTTACGCACCGCAAAGACTAAAAATAGAACTGTCCACAGTCCTAAAAGCACCTGTTCCGCCGTGGCGGGTAACATATTAACTAAATGTCCCAGTAATAAGACGGGTACTAAGGGAGTCAGCAACTTAGTTTCAAAGCGGTTAAAACAAAATGCTTCTTTGAAATAAATCCCAGTTAACGCCACAAACACAAAACCAATCCCGAAGAGGGTAACGGGTTGGTTATACACGAAAAGGGCAAGGGGTTCGCTACTCTCGATGGCGAATACGACAGCCGCAATCGTGCCAATCCCCCAAAATAATTGTAGGAGTCGGTGTAGGGGGGCTAAATAGATATGAATCTTTGCCAGACTCACGCCTAGCGCCACACAGAATAAGCCATACAGGGGAGTGAGGGCGGTTAAAACGGTGGGATTATCCGGTTGCCATAAGACTAACCCACTAGCGATCGCAAAGCTCAATGCCGCGATTATCAGGCTACTGCGGTATACAATAACCCCGACGCGATCGCTGTCGGTAATCCTAAATTCGCCAAATTGACCCTGGTAAACCTCAGAGTCCCATTGTTGCTGTAGTACCATTTTATCTCCTCTCTATACCACGAGGGGGCTGGGAAAGCCCTGACTGTAGAGACGTTGCCAGCAACGTCTCTACACCACACCTGCCTTTTTTACCAGCCTGTACCCTCTGTCTTTATACAATTTAACCTTTGATTTCAGTGGTGACAGCCACGTCTACCCTCTTCCCTAAATCTAACTGCAACTCAGATTGAGCGCTACCGCCATTCACAGCAATTTCTACCCAACCGTGACTCCCAATGAGGGCGATGAGTTCTCCGAGGGGGCGATCGCTATAGGTTTGACCCCTGGGGATCTGGCGTTGGTTGACGGTGACTGACCCCATTTTTCCCTTCACGTCAGCGGCGGGAATATTGGTGATTAGGTTGCCGAAATGGTCAATATATTGGATAGAACCCGTGATCCCCGTCGCGGTTTTGGTCAGTTCCGGGATCGGCAATTGTACCAGAGTGCTAGGTTCGATCACTGATCCCAACTCGTCTAAGGGAACACCACTGGCAAGATGTGCGCCAACGGGGGCAAATATATCTCGACCATGGAATGTTTGACTAGGGGTGGGGGTGCGCCAGAAGTCTGGGTTAGTGAGTTCAACGGCAAAAACAATCGTACTTTGGGTTAAGATACCGCTAAATAATCCATTATCAGGTCCGACGAGGAAACCATTATCCACTTGTAGCGCGATCGCACGGCGCTGGCTGCCTACACCCGGATCAACCACAGCGATATGGATGGTGCGATCGGGAAAATAGGGATAAGCGTTCATCAGATTAAATCGGGCGGCGGCGATGTTTTGCCGAGGAATCTCGTGGGTGAGATCGATGATCGTCAGGGCTGGGTTAATTTGGGCGATGACGCCTTTCATGACTCCCACGTAGACATCGTTGATGCCAAAGTCGCTTAATAGGGTGATGATTGGGGTTTGGGACATAATGAATCTAAATGCATTAAGTTAACTGGGCGGTTGAAACCACAGCTACACAAACGAAACCCGCCTGCGCGGGTTTACGCACCCTAGTTTTTCTCTCTTTCCTTGTCAAGGGAACGAAAGTTTCGTTTGGTTCCGCGATTTCCTTTTCAACAGGGCTTAAGTTGACACGGATGAAGGCTTGCGCCCGCACATAAGTACCTCATCTATTATTCCTTCCAAGCGCAGGAAATGCACTCGTCCCGATGCTTCACCTGCAACAATTGTTACTCCATCGGGCGCAATAGCACAGCAGGTTAACTCACTCTCCCCAATGAAATTAGCAATTATCTCTCGACTCTCCAAATCCCAGATAGTGAGAATGTGGTCAGATGAACTAGATATCACCCAGTTACCGTTTGGTGCTACTGCCACAACATTGACATGATTGGTGTGAGTTATGGAAAAAAGTTCCTTTTTTGTCACTATGACCTTTGAGGGTAAAAACTTCTTCTTCTGTTTTCAGATTCCAGACCTTGAGAGTTGTGTCTTTTGATCCAGAAATTATTAGTCTACCATCTGATGTAGCTGCTACAGAGCGTATGGCAGCAGTATGACCTGTGAAAATTTTAAGCTCTTTTCCTGTTTGGAAATCCCAAATCTTTAGCGTTCTATCATCTGAACCAGAAATGAGCCAGTTAGTATCTGGTACTATCTCTAAAGCCATTACTGAGTCAGCATGACCTGTAATAGTACGTAACAATGGTTCACCTGGCTGGGTCAAGCTAGGAGTTAATGGACGTAGCCAGGGAGAAACTTTTCCTTGCTTTGCCTGTTCTAGCAATGCCTGAATATCTGGTATATCAAAAGACAGCAAACGCCCCCATAGTTGCCCTGAAAGTTGCGTTTTGTCTCTATCTAAAATGTGTGCAGATAATCGAAGCGCACCTTGAATTAATCTGAATAACTTGCCTTTTTCATCAGAAAGTATGATATCAGGATTGAAAGCTAAATCATAATCTTTAACAAGTGATTGTACTCCAACAGCAGAAATCTTAGCCTCAATGAAATCAAAATTCGTCAAACAGCGATACAATTCCCCTGCTTTTCCAGCTTTTGCCAGATGACGTGGCGCATGTTTCAACGTATAGTCTCTCTTTTCAGGCGACAGACTAGCTAACCGATTACGAATATCACTCATCCCCAAACATCCCTTGCATCAAGTTATCCGAAATCCGTGCATTAATATCTTGAAGTGTCACCCCAGCCGCTTGAACAATATCTTTGCGAGATAAAAAATCACAGAAACTTGAATGATAGACGCTGTAGCGAGTTTCGCCATTAAATTTATCCCGGTGTAAAAATTGCTGCCACTCGTCAAGCACCTCCTGCACCGTGAAGGCATCTTCACCAGCAAACTCAGCAATTAATTCACGAGATACGGGTTCCCGAAGTTCCGCTAACACGTACACAATCTTAATTTTGGTACGTTTACTTTCCTTGTCAAACATCCCCATTCGCCGCCAGTGGTCTTCGTAGTAATCCTGCAAACCTTGGGGTAGACTCTCGATACTCAAATTTCTATACTTACCATCGGCTATATCTGGCAAAACATAGCGCAGATACATGAAATTATTCTCGCTTTTATTCGCTAACTGAGTAACAAATTCTTCAACCGTCAATAATAAGTTTCAGTACGACTTGAGGATCTCTCCATTTCAGATCATCGCCGTCGAGATGATAATCCTGTAAACTAAGACGCGCATCCTGCAACCAGTTTTTGCCATAAGCCTTTTTCATCTGGCGTTGGATGAAAAGCTTGAGTCCCGGCACTAAATCCTCTTCCAGTGCCTGATCCACCCAGTCTTTATTCTGCTTGCGATCGCCTTGAGTCATGATATCTCTATTTTATGCTTGGGAAGAGGGTGTTGGGTTTCGCTTTCACTCAACCCAACCTACAATCTTTCTGATTCAATGATATGGATAAAACTCCTATCTTGCAGCACTGGTAATAAATCCTCACTTACCTTAAGGTGGGCAAGAGCAACAAAGGATAATATCAGGATATCAAGTTTATAAATCTTGCCCACCCTACATAAAATCAACTTAATCAAAGAACCCGCGCAGGCGGGTGCAAGTTTGTGTAGCTGCGGTTTCTAACCGCCAAGCTTTTCCCGATACGTTGGGTTTCGTTCCTCAACCCAACCTACTCCAGCGCCTGCTTCACCCGTTGATATTCTGTAATTGCCTGGGAAACCAACGGTTCGGCTTCACCTATTGTACCCGTCCGTCCCAAGGCTTCTAATTGTTGACAAAGCTGGGCAAGATTCTGCACTCCTAATGCCTGACTGCTGGACTTGAGACTGTGAGCTGTATGATACAGCAAATCAGCATCTCCTTGCTTAACGGCATCGTGAATAGATGTTAACAATTCCGGTGCTTCTTGTAAGTAACAGTTAATCACTGCGCTAAGTTCATCCCCTGCCATTTCTTGCAAGTTTTCCATCACGTCTGGATCAATAACAGGCTGTTCCGTCGGCTGTTCTGTTGTCGGCGGTTGACATTGACTCAATGCCTGTTTTAAAACATCAACATGAATTGGTTTACTCATATAGTCATCCATCCCCGCCGCTAAACAGGCTTCGCGATCGCCTTGCATCGCATTAGCTGTCATGGCAATAATCCGGGGACGCGAAAATACGGGAAATTCTTGACAAATCTGCTGGGTTGCGGTTAATCCATCCATTTCTGGCATCTGTACATCCATGAGTACCACATCGTAGGATTGACGGCGCAGTGCTTGTAACACTTCTAACCCATTGGCAACAATATCTGCTCGATATCCCAACCGCTTCAGCATATTAACCGCCACTTTTTGGTTCACCACATTGTCTTCCGCTAAGAGAATTTTCAAGGGAAATTTTTGGGCAAAAGTGGGGTCATATTTGGATGAATGGGAACGAGTTTTTCGGGGTGAACTTTCCTCATGCGTCAGAATATTGACTAAGATGTTGTACAACTGAGACTGTTTAATCGGTTTATGCAAATATCCCGCGATCGCAGGGCTTGAATTTGCTAACTGGGTGTCAGGCTGTGTCTCGACTTGCCCGATCAATCCCAGCATGACTATGGGTAAGTTTTGGCAATGAGGATGCTGACGAATTTGGGTGATTAAACTGCAATTTTCCATCTGGAGAATCTGGGATGCAAAAATTGCTATATCAAAGCGTTTTCCCTGTTCTAACCATCCTAAAGCTTCTGTTGTTGATGCGGTAGCTTCTACTTGTATGCCAAAGGATTTGGCTTGTTCGGTCAACATTTGCCGAGTCGCCGCATTATCTTCTACAATCAACAGACGTTTATCACTCAATACTTGCTGAGAATTATCGGTTTCTGAATCTGAGGAAACTGGAGTCGCGATCGCGGTGAAATAAAAGGTCGAACCTAAACCCTCTTGACTTTCTACCCACATTCTGCCTCCCATCAATTCACTCAGTCGCTGGCTAATCGCTAATCCTAATCCTGTACCGCCATATTGACGAGTGGTTGACGCATCAAGTTGGCTAAAGGGTTTAAATAGCCGATCAATATGCATTCTGGGAATCCCAATTCCTGTGTCACGCACAGCAAATTGCAAACAGATTTTATCATCGGACATTTCTGCAGTAGGGTTCACTGAAATCACCACCTCTCCTGTTTCGGTAAACTTGACCGCATTACTGACTAAATTCACTAAAATTTGGCGCAATCGCGTCACATCTCCCCTAATCATCTCAGGCGTTTGAGCGTCCATTAAATAGGCTAACTCAATCCCTTTCTCTCTTGCCTTAGACGATAGCAGATCTAAAGACTCCTCAATACAATAACGTAAATTAAACGGATGTTCCTCTAAGTCTAGATTGCCTGACTCAATTTTAGAAAAATCCAGAATATCGTTAATAATCGTCAGCAGGGCATCACTACTATTGCGGATAATATCCACAAACTCTCCCTGCTGGGCGGTTAATTGCGTATCCAGTAGTAAGCTAGTCATGCCAATTACCGCATTCATTGGCGTGCGAATTTCGTGACTCATCATTGCCAGAAAATCACTCTTCGTGCGGTTAGCTGTTTCTGCTTCTTCTTTCGCAACTTTGAGTTGTTCCTGGGCAATTTTTTTATCGGTAATATCAGTAATAGTGCCAACTATACGGTAGGGATTGCCGTCGCGATCGCGAATACATCTGCCCTTCGCCGCAATCCACAGATAATGCCCATCTCGATGTTTTAGCCGATGGATATTTTCATAAATCTGGGTTTCTCCAGCTAAATGATGATTTATATCTTCTACTACCTGCTGGAAGTCCTCAGGATGAACCTGATCAGACCAGCTTGATAGAAGGTTTGGTAAGGGATTCTCTTCATAGCCAAGAATCCGCATCCAAACAGGGGAATAATACACCTCGTTGGTCAAGACATCCCAGTCCCAAATCCCGTCATTTGTACCAGAAACTGCCAGTTCATAGCGTTCTTCGCGTTCCCGTAATAGGGCTTCTATCCGTTGGCGCTCTTTAATTTCAACTGCCAGTTCACTGTTAATTGCTGATAGTTTTTGCGTGCGTTCTTGTACTCGTTGTTCTAAGGTTTCTTTTGCCTGTTTAATTTCCTGGAATTTTTGAGTCAGTACCGATGCCATTAATTTAAAGTTGCTAACCAGGGAATGAATTTCCCGGACTCGGCTTTGAGACCAATCAATCGATACAGTGCTATCCAGCAGTTTTTGCGGTAAATTAGTTGTTACCTGTGCCAACTTGTATAAAGGTTTAACTAAGCGATGGCTTAATAGTACGGCAACCAGCAATGCTAAGACAGTAATCAGTAGCATTGTTGCCATGTTTTGCAGGTAGAGTGCTTCTAAATTATCAATATAAGGGGCAGTCGGAATTTTAAGAATTAACGTCCAAGGAAGATAGGGTTCAAGAGAGATTTCTTGAACATGAAAGGAATTTCGCCAACGCACCATAATGGGCGTACCGGGTGCTTTAGGTAACCACTGAAAAATATCAGCATCAAGGGGACGAATTTCACCCCCTTGACGCGGATTAAACGATTCCATGACACGGGTATTAGACTGGGTACTGGCAATCAGGCGATTTTGACGATCAACCAGCGCTATCTGTAATCCTCGTTTTTGGATATTCAGTGTCAAGAATTCCTGAATTTGACTTAAATCCAGGGAAGCATAGGCAATACCACGAAATCGATTATTAACAATGACTGGCACACTTAAACCCACATGAGGTATCGGATCAGTATCATCAATATGTACATCAGAGAGAATCGGCTGTAAACGAGTGGCGGTTTCTTCTAGTAAGGAGTATGGAGCAATATTCAACCCGATAATTGATTCTCCCGCTTCATTCAATTGGGGCTGAGCGGCAATTATTGTTCCCTTGGCATCGGTGACATAACTTTTAATAAAATCAGAGAAACTCCGCTTGAGCAATTCAGTACTTTGCTGTAAATATTCCGAAGGTTTATCTGGAGATTGAGCCGCAATCTCAGCTAGTTCCTCGACCCCATGTAAATGTTGCTGATACCAGAAATTTAGGTTAGCTACAAGGGATACAGATGTGGCGTTGAGTTCGGTACGAATTTCTGATTCAATATTGTTGAGAATTTCCCGTCCGTTTAAAACCGTTAAAATTAATACCGGGAATAATACAAAAGAAACGAAGAGATTAAAAATTGTTTGCTGAAGCGAAAGCCGCTTGGATTTGCGCCGAATATTTAGCCACTTTTGTAATGGTAAATTTGTGACAATTAGCGTTGTGATTAAAGCATTGAAGATACCATTTACCGATTGCTTAAACACAATCAGCCAAGTTTGAGTTGCCCCAACATGTAAAACCCCACCGTAAAATAGCCCGACGAGAGGCATACCCATTAGCACCCAATAAATGCCAGCGAGGAGCAGCATGTTTTCTGTCTTGCGGTGCAACAGCAAGCTAATAAACAGGGCTTCCCCGGTTAAAATAATAATGGCGTAGGGATGTCCCCAAAGAGTGTAGGTGTAACTGCTGGCAATGAGGGCGGCTAAAGTCCCCCAGAATACGCCATAAAAATACACCACCATTAAGACAGCGATACTGCCAAATAAAAAGTCCACCCCAAAAAATAGGGATAGACTGAAATAGTTGCCTAAATATCCAGCTCCAATCAGTACGATGAGTAAGAGGTTAACGCGCTTAAACAGGGATAAAAATCCTTTGATAAAATGAAAAGGGAATTTCATAGATGAGAGAGCGTTGGCTGGTTTTCTGGAGCTAGACGTGGCAGAATGATCACCGACAGATCATTATCTGAGTTGAACTAATCCACCTTAGATCTAGCTTAGACTCAGATCTTGCATCTGTCGCTTTCTTTGCACAGTATTGGGCAGCCTATCACCTTTGTAGTGGCTCGGCACAGCTAAAAAGGCGCTACCTGTAGGGGTAAGAGACTCTCGTACCCTTACTATATGTGGCATTTGTGCGTAAATTCTGTAGATTTTACAGTTAAATTGGGCGCACGGCTTGCGCCAGTGTCAAGGGTTCACCAACGGTTTCGGGCAAAGGTGGTGATTGTTGGGATTATTGGAATTATTAGGATTATCACGGTTGTAGGGGCGAGTCGCTGCACAAATGTTCGGTGTGAGAATTAACCTATATCGACTCGCCCCTGTCTAAATGCGGTGTTAGATAATTCCCGATATCTGGCGGGGGCGACCCGATAACATTAAGGGTTGGGTGGTGTGAATTAGATACGGCGGGTCGCCCCTATGGTGTCTACTTTTAATTAGTGATACCCTATTCCTACAACGTCCTAGAATGCCTCATTTTGGCAATATCTAAGGCACAACGGCAATACATTCAATTTCAACTAAAACGTCTTTGGGAAGTCGGGAAACTTCGACACAAGCACGGGCGGGAGCAGACTCTTCATCAAAATAACGAGCATAAACTTGATTCATTGCCGCAAAATTATTCATATCAGAAAGAAATACTGTGGTTTTGACGATATCTTGCATCTGAACACCAGCTTCTTCCAGGATAGCGGCTAAATTTGCCATCGCCTGTTCCGTCTGCTTGGCAATATCGTTTGCTCCAATAATTTCACCGGTTTTGGGGTCAAGGGGAATTTGACCGGCGACAAAAATCAGTTCTCCTCTCGCCGCGATCGCTTGATTATAAGGACCGACGGGTGCAGGGGCGTTGGTTGTACGGATAATTTTTCGGCTCATGGGTTGATTGGGAAAGTGTTGAGTTTTGAGTTTTGAGTTTTGAGTTTTGACCCTTCACTTCGTTCGGGGAACCTGTTTTGTCGGGGCGGGTTTAGGGATTTTATGCTTGGCTATTGATGGTAACGTTTGTACAAAACCCGCCCTGACTTGACCCTTCACTTCAGTATTCTTGTACAGTAGTCTCAGCCTAATTTACCACGTTGGCAAATCGCTCTCTTGCTTGTGCCGTATTTAAGATGAATCAATCCACTCAATCTACCTCTACTCTCCCCAAACCGGATATCATTCAGCGTAAAGAACGACGTGGGCGCGTCAATTTCTGGACGCTGATGGTTTTGGCGATCGCGCTTTTGGTGGCTACCCCTGTCTTATTTATATTGAGCAATATTTTTACAGATGCGGGCGAGATTTGGCAGCATCTGGCGCAAACGGTTTTATGGCGCTACATGGCTAATTCCTTCTGGCTGATGATTGGTGTAGGGTGTGGTGTTGGTTTAATCGGTGTGGGAACAGCCTGGTTAGTAACAATGTGCCGTTTCCCCGGATCTCGCCTGTTTGAATGGGCGCTATTATTACCCCTGGCTGCACCTGCTTATGTCTTAGCCTATACCTACACCGACTTTTTGGACTTCTCAGGACCGATTCAAACCGCGTTACGGGATGGGTTTGGCTGGAGTTATGGCGACTACTGGTTTCCCAATATTCGTTCCCTCAGTGGGGCAATTCTCATGCTGACGCTAGTGTTGTATCCGTATGTTTATTTATTGGTACGGGTGGCGTTTTTAGAGCAATCGGTTTGTACATTAGAAGCCAGCCGCAGTCTGGGGTGTGGTCCGTGGCGCAGTTTTTTTACTGTAGCATTGCCCTTAGCCCGTCCCGCGATCGCAGCGGGTGTGGCGTTAGCTTTAATGGAAACGCTGAATGATTTTGGCACGGTGAAGTATTTTGGTGTGGAGACATTCACCACAGGTATTTATCGGACGTGGTTTGGTTTGGGGGAACGAGTCGCCGCCGCCCAATTAGCCGCATTTCTGCTGTTATTTATTTTGGCATTAATTTGCGTCGAGCGATGGTCACGGCGTCAGGCACGATATTATCAAAACACGACCAGTTATCGCCAACTGCCCAGTTATCGGTTAGGAGGTATACGCGGAATTGGTGCGGCGTTGGCGTGTTTTTTGCCATTGAGTCTGGGGTTTTTGCTTCCGGCTGGACTCTTGCTGGAGATGACGCTAAAAAATACCACGACGACGCTAGATGGTGAGTTTTGGGTCTATGCCCGTCATAGTTTTATTCTGGCAGTCGTTACCGCCGTTTTAGGGGTTGCGATCGCAGTCATTATGGCTTATGGATTACGGTTGCAATCAACCTTAGTGATGCAGTTAGCGACTCGGATTGCGGCGATGGGCTATGCTGTACCCGGTTCAGTGATTGCCGTAGGGATTCTGATTCCCCTTGGCAGACTGGATAATGCTATTGATGCGGGAATGCGGGCGATAGTTGGCATATCCACAGGCTTACTATTCAGTGGCACGATTACGGCTTTAGTTTATGCCTATTTGGTGCGCTTCCTTGCCGTATCTTTCAATAGTGTGGAAGCCAGTTTAAGTAAAATTAAGCCCAGTTTAGATGATGCTGCCCGTTCCTTGGGTTACACTCCAACGAGTACCTTAGTCAAAGTCCATACACCGATGATGTGGGGTGGATTACTGACGGCGGGGATGCTGCTGTTCGTGGATGTGATGAAGGAATTATCAGCTACCTTAATTATTCGACCCTTTAATTTTGACACCCTTGCCGTGCGCGTCTACAATCTGGCATCGGATGAGCGGTTAGTGGAGGCGGCGGCGCCTGCATTAGCCATCGTCGTTGTTGGCATAATTCCAGTCATCTTATTAAGTTGGCGAATTGCGCGATCGAGATAAGACTTGTTGAATAAGCATCGTGCTAAGGGTAGGGAACAGAGAACAGGGAACGGGGAACAGGTGATACCAATTACAGTAATGAAGTCCTGAAGAACCACATTTATAAAACGTTACAAAATATTCGTTTACTTTTGCTTAATTTTTTGGATACGATAATCCTTGCACATTTACAGTATTCAGAAAAATGGAAACTCTTTCAGGAATGTGGGTGGCTAGTAACGGGGGTCAAGACATTGTGGTTCTTCAAACTGGGGATACAGTATTAGTTCACTGGAAACAACAAAACCCCTATTGGAACTATGCTGCGGGGACTGTGAAGAATGACGTAGTAAAAATGAGCTTTGGCGGTTCCGATCAGCAAAGTGGTAACATTTCAGGAAACTTTGATGCTATCACTTGGGGGAATGGAACGTCTTGGACTAAGATTCAATAGCTATTAAGGTTGCCATTTTTCATTTGTCATTTGTAAGGGATTGTGTTTTTGGGCATTCTTAACTCAGTCTAGTCTTTGTGAGACTCTCCCATCTCCCAGACGTAGCCGGTTACGTCTGGAACATTGCTTCCTCATCTCCCCCAGCTTCCCCAGCTCCCACATCTCCCTCTGCTCCCTCTGCTCCCCCATCTCCCTCTGCTCCCCCAGCTCCCACATCTCCCCCATCTCCCCCAGCTCCCAATCTTCCCTGATGCAGAATGTCGGTTATTATGATAAATTTTTTAACATACGTTTTAAGATTTGCTGCATCAACTTAATGAAAGCCAGCGATGATCGAACCAGCTAACGAGCAAACCTTGGCCGAACTTGCGCCAAGTAGTTACGAGTGCCGCTCTTGCGGCTACGTTTACGAGCCAAATAAGGGAGATAGTAACCAAAATATTGTCGCCGGGACAACCTTTGAGGAGCTACCCAGCGACTGGCGCTGTCCGGTTTGTGGCGCCAAAAAGCCCCAATTTCAGGATATTGGTGCCAGTGGTACCCCATCTGGGTTTAAGGAGAACCTCAGCTATGGCTTTGGGGTGAACCTTTTGACCCCAGGTCAAAAGAATATCTTGATTTTTGGTGCCTTAATGCTAGGCTTTATCTTCTTTATAAGTTTATACGGACTGCGCTGAACCGAGGAGGCAATCCCTTACACACCAATGTCTCAGTTACGCCAAAAGACAGCATGTTGCCAATGAGCGATTTAATGAAAACTTTGAAACGAATTGTAATAGTCTTCGCGATCGCCTGCTTGTGTATTAGTTGTAAGTATGCCGAACCCTTGAGCTATAACCCTTGGGAGCTGGTTTCCTTACCCACTCAGGAAACGCTACGGGATATCGGGTTTACCGATAACCCCAGTCATGGATGGCTCGTTGGCAGCAATTCCACACTCCTGGAAACCACCGATGGTGGCGAAACCTGGCAGGAGAAAGTCCTTGATGTTGGGGATGAGAATAAATATCGTTTCACATCCGTGAGCTTTGCAGGTGACGAAGGCTGGATTGTGGGTGAACCCTCCATTATGCTGCATACTACTGATGGTGGTGTTTCCTGGTCACGCATACCCTTAAGTGAAAAGTTACCCGGAGACCCCAACACAATTTTGGCAGTGGGTCCCAAATCAGCGGAGATGACAACCACAATTGGGGCAATTTACCAAACCCAAGATGGGGGTAAAACCTGGAAAGCCCAGGTAGAAGAAGCCGTGGGTGTACTTCGTAATATTGCCCGTTCCAACGATGGCAAATATGTCGCGGTTTCTGCTAGAGGGAACTTTTACTCAACCTGGGAACCCGGTCAAAGTGCCTGGGAACAGCATGAACGCAGCAGTTCTAAGCGTCTGCAAAATATGGGATTCACTCAAGATGGGCGTCTGTGGGGACTAGCACGAGGAGGAATGCTACAGTTTAGTGGTAGCGAAGATTTAGAGGCTTGGGAAGAGCCAATTTATCCCGAATTTTCCACCAGTTGGGGATTACTGGATTTAGCTTACCGAACTCCCGATGAAGTGTGGCTAGCGGGGGGTAGTGGGAATTTGCTTTGTAGTTTTGACGGGGGCAAAACCTGGCTCAAAGATCGCGAAGTTGAAAATGTACCATCCAACTTGTACAAAGTTGTCTTTATCACGCCAGAACAGGGATTTGTTATTGGTCAAGCGGGTGTTTTGCTCAAGTATGAACCCCCAGCCAAAACAACGGCTTGATCGTTCATAATCAGTTGGCTCTATCTCGGCTTGATCATGGCTGTAAAGCCCGCTCGATGCTTTAAAATAGTAGGGTCGAGTGAATTATAACTGTTACTGGGAAGGAGGAATCATTTATGTCAGGAACTACTGGTGAGCGTCCATTCGGCGATATTGTTACCAGCATTCGTTACTGGGTCATTCACAGCATCACGATTCCGGCTCTGTTTGTTGCCGGTTGGCTATTTGTTAGCACAGGTCTAGCTTATGATGTGTTTGGCACACCCCGTCCGAACGAATATTTCACGCAACCACAGCAGGAAATTCCGATTGTGAGCGATCGCTACGATGCGAAAAAGCAAATTGATCAATTTACCAAAAAGTAACGTAACCTTTGGAGATTTCTGTAAAAAATCATGACTAATACTCCCAATCAACCCATTTCCTATCCAATTTTTACCGTTAGATGGTTAGCTGTTCATACCCTAGCGGTTCCCACCGTCTTTTTTCTCGGCGCGATCGCTGCCATGCAATTTGTTCAACGATAGGAGATAAAATCCATGCCAGAGCGTTCTCGCAATCCGAATAACCAGCCAGTTGAACTAAACCGGACCTCTCTGTTTCTGGGTCTGTTGTTGGTTTTTGTTTTGGGCATTCTCTTTTCCAGTTATTTCTTTAATTAACTCAACTCATTCATTCGTTAGCTTGAACTAGGAGGTATTAGCCGTGTCTGGAAGTGGAAGAATTCCGTTGTGGGTTGTCGCCACAATTGCTGGAACAGGTGTTCTGGTCGTTGTTGGTCTTTTCTTCTATGGCGCCTACGCAGGCGTTGGTTCTGCGATGTAGCATTGACCGCCAACTCATTTGAAAATTTAGCTGAGAATTGACACCGCCAGTTTTGTGGAGACTGGCGGTATTTTATGCGTATTAATACTTATAAGAATTTACCCGTCTCCCTCATTGGTGATTGAGGAAGAGGTAATGGGTGATGGGGACAATCTTCCCCATTTCCCCGTCATCAGTGCTGGAACTCCTGGGAAACTGCCGTCTTTGTGTGATATTTTCCTGACAATTGACAGTTTAAATCAAAAAATGTAATAATATATACAGAAATAATTTGATAAACCCATCTAAATCTCAGGGTTCTATCCCAAGTTAGATGTCGTTTCAGCCAAGTTAGAACAAGAAACCCATTTCCCCCAAGCCAACATTCGCTAGTGGTGGAAATCAATCGGAGGAGTCCTAATGAAACTTCATTATCGAGGTGTTAACTACGATTCAGAGCCATCAATGGTAGACGTAAGCGAAGGTGAGACTGGTGGCACATACCGAGGTCACAGTTGGAAAATTCACAAGCCGAAGCTGCATCAGAGACGCCCAGGGTCAGTGGGACGCCTAGGGTCAATGGAACTAACCTATCGGGGTGTCACCTATCGGCGCGGCAAAAACGCTTAGAGTCTAGACATCACTCAATCAATTGAAATCATTTTTTTAAAAGACTTAAGGGAGACAAGGCAAATGAAACGTTGTTATCGGGGTGTTCATTACAATGACACACCATCCACATTAGAGGTAAGCGAAGGTGAAATTGGTGGGACCTATCGGGGTCAAAAGTGGCAGCTTCACTATCTTAGACATATCCCCGAACCCCTACCTACCCATGATTTAAAGTGGCGAGGCGTTGGATATCAGACCGATAAAGCCAGTGTGGTTAAGTCTACCCCGGTCAAGTCACCCATGGCGATGGTCGGAACTCGTTCTTGGTTTCTTAATAATTTGCGCCAAAAAGTCTTCCCGCAAACCAGCATTACTCACCTGGAAAATATTTGTCAGTCTTTAGAACATCGCTTAGACGTCGCCAGGGCAAAAGGAGATCAAGACTTAGTGCGCCAGCTTGAGAAAGAATCTGAGCAAATCGCCTGTCCTTTGAGATAAGAATTTCGTAGAGACGTTCCGCCGGAACGTCTCTATCAAAGTTGGTTTGTCCTCAGCTATGTGTTTACTGCTATAGCTGTCGGCATATACAGCGCTTTGCGCTGTAATAAACAGGACTTACGCAGCTACACCACAGATGGTGGTAAAGGTGCGTTACGCTTGGCTAACACACCCTACTCATAGAGTCTTTGCGTAAGTCCTGATAAAGTACAGTAAATAAAAGTCCCCCTTAAAAAGGGGGATGCGAGGGGGATCGACAATGTACCGCATAGCAGAGCAAACTGCTGTATATAAGGTTAGGACAGGTTTAATGACCCAAACAACAACCTACCAGTAATAAACCTTATGCCCTAGAGCCTTTTGCTATATATCAAGCTCAGGGTTGACTTAGTGAATCGTCACTGCGGAGCTTAAATTTTATTTCATGGAGAGTTGAAGAATCAACAGAACCCGGTTGTGGAAACATTAAAACAGACTGATCTCCGAGTTTGCCAGTCGCTAGCTTGAGGGTGATGTCAGCGTCTACCACTCTCAAATTTTTTATGCCACGGAAGGCTTGGAACGTTCGGTCAAGCAGAGCGGAACCTTCCTCTGGAGTCAGGGGTTGTAGTGGAGTTTCTTTTACCTGTGCAGACAAACGTTGAACTTGAGATTGAAGCTGAGTATTAAGTTCTTTTAACTGAGCAACTTGAGGCTGTAGCTCCTGTATTTGTTCCTGAGCTACCTTTATTTCTGTCTCGGCTTTTTGCTGAGCTTGAACCGCCTCTTGGGTTTTCTGTTTGAGTAGATTAATCTCTTTCTCAAGAGCTTCGATGGTTTCACTGGATAGCCGATTCTCTTTGATTAACCCTTCGATTTGCTGTTGAGCCTCCTTGATCGTTAGTGCTTCAACCATACTTTTGTACTACTCTCAATTTATGTTAATATACTGTTCAATGGAAGAATGGGGGTACAAACTCTAAGTAGGAACAAAACACCAAAGCTTATAATTGTACCCCCATTCTGGGGATTTGTACATTGCTCAACTGAGCTAATGACTATTCACTATCGGAAATCTGGATACTGCGAAGGGTTTGACCTCTGGGTTCCTTCACATCTACAATCCACCGTCGTGCCGCACCGACGTAGGTGGGTTCGACTTGCAGTTCGCCAAAGACGTCCTGCAAGCGAGTGATATCGGGACGAGAAAGAACCTGCTCGCGAATGTCTGACGGTTTCCGCACGGGTGGACGGATTTCCTCATTAGGTACTGCCACCAAGCGAGCGCGTAACCCAGATAGAACACCAGGATTAAGATCCGCTAGTCTTGCCTCTCCCGCACTCACAGGTCGAATATTAACTCCAGAACTGTCTTCGTCGAAGACCATTTTTAAGTCAATCTCCGTCTCGCTGATGGCGATACCTGTTTGTAACCGCTTCTAAAAACCTAGACAAACCTACCCATAAGTAATTCTGCCTTGGTATAAGTCCACGGTGTAACTTTTGGTCGATAACCGTTAACGCAAAAACTTGGCTGATACCCGGCATTGTTGCTCGATATCAGCCTTAACCAACGGCTCCCAGTTAGAGACGCAGTAGTAATCGTGTCTACGATTAACTACAGAGCATCGACCAATAAAATTATTAAATTGATTTAGAGCGCTCCATACGTGCTTTCTCGGATTCACTCCGAGATAGGCGGACACAGAACGCGGCAATCTCTCGCTTTTATTCATTCCCCTTCTGGCAATTGCTAGGGCGGCTGCCACATCAGACGATAGTCCATACATTCGACTATATTTAACCAATCCAATCAAACTCGTGTAAGCTGGATTGACCAACTGATGAGCTATTCCTCGATTGGATAAAATCGATGACAAAATTTGATAAAAACGACTGTATGCCCAGGCAGAAAGCATTCGAGCATATTTTTTTCCACGCTCTCTTAATTGAGCTTTCTTGGTCGAAAAATCTAAGCTTTCGCACAGAATCGGGCTATTTAAATCCCTGGCTAAAGCTGCCAATTTCAAACAAACCTCTACAATTTGAGCATCTTGTTTACCTGTGGGTAAACCGGTCTTTATAGGAATAGTTCCCTGAGCTTTTAAATTTCCTTGACCATCAACATAAGCCCAACCGATAGAACTAGGATTTAGATCGATACCCAGGGCACCATACTGAATTTCTCTACTCACCTTCTCCACCGGTGCGGGCGTG